>NZ_JBIUVN010000001.1:0-129743 GCF_044742965.1 Pseudomonas sp. NPDC087804
CCCGCACCGAAGCACTGCAGGCTGAGCGTAACGCGCGTTCCAAATCCATCGGTCAGGCCAAGCAGCGCGGCGAAGACATCGCGCCGTTGATGGCGGACGTCGAGCGCATGGCGGGCGAATTGAGTGCCGGTAAAGTCGAGCTGGACGCGATCCAGACCGAACTGGACTCGATCGTGCTGGGCATTCCCAACCTGCCGCACGAATCCGTGCCGGTCGGCAAGGACGAAGACGACAACGTCGAAGTGCGCCGCTGGGGCACGCCGACCGCTTTCGATTTCGAAGTGAAAGACCATGTTGCCCTCGGCGAGAAGTTCGGCTGGCTTGACTTTGAAACCGCTGCCAAGCTGTCCGGCGCGCGTTTCGCTCTGCTGCGTGGCCCGATCGCCCGTCTGCACCGCGCACTCGCGCAGTTCATGATCAATCTGCACGTCAACGAGCACGGCTACGAAGAGGCTTACACGCCTTATCTGGTTCAGGCCCCGGCGCTGCAAGGCACCGGTCAACTGCCGAAATTCGAAGAAGACCTATTCAAGATCGCCCGCGAAGGCGAAGCCGATCTGTACCTGATCCCGACTGCCGAAGTGTCGCTGACCAACATCGTCGCTGGCGAAATCGTCGATTCGAAACTGCTGCCGATCAAATTCGTTGCCCACACCCCGTGCTTCCGCAGCGAAGCCGGTGCGTCGGGTCGCGACACCCGCGGCATGATCCGTCAGCACCAGTTCGACAAAGTTGAAATGGTGCAAATCGTTGAGCCGTCGACCTCGATGGAAGCGCTGGAAGGCCTGACCGCCAACGCTGAAAAAGTCCTGCAACTGCTCGGTCTGCCTTACCGCACCCTGGCGCTGTGCACCGGCGACATGGGCTTCAGCGCGGTCAAGACTTACGACCTCGAAGTGTGGATTCCGAGCCAGGACAAGTACCGCGAAATTTCGTCGTGCTCGAACTGCGGCGACTTCCAGGCGCGTCGTATGCAAGCGCGTTTCCGCAATCCGGAAACCGGCAAGCCTGAACTGGTGCACACGCTGAACGGTTCCGGTCTGGCCGTAGGCCGTACCCTGGTTGCCGTGCTGGAAAACTACCAGCAGGCTGACGGTTCGATCCGTGTGCCGGACGTGCTGAAGCCGTACATGGGTGGCCTTGAGGTCATCGGCTAAATGAAATATCTGCCGCTGTTTCACAACCTGCGCGGCAGTCGTGTGTTGGTCGTCGGTGGGGGGGAAATTGCCTTGCGCAAATCCCGCCTGCTGGCCGATGCCGGTGCGCTGCTGCGGGTGGTCGCACCTGAAATCGAATCGCAGCTGCGTGAGCTGGTCGCAGCTTCCGGCGGCGAATGCCTGTTGCGCGGTTACGTCGAGGCGGATCTGGACGGTTGCGGGCTGATTATCGCCGCCACCGACGATGAAACGCTGAACGCACAAGTCTCCACCGATGCTCACAAGCGCTGCGTGCCGGTCAACGTGGTCGACGCGCCTGCCTTGTGCAGCGTGATCTTCCCGGCGATCGTCGATCGCTCGCCGCTGATCATCGCAGTGTCCAGCGGTGGCGACGCGCCGGTGCTGGCGCGACTGATTCGCGCCAAGATCGAAACCTGGATTCCATCGACTTACGGTCAGTTGGCCGGGCTCGCCGCGCGTTTCCGCAATCAGGTGAAAAGCCTGTTTCCGGATGTACAGCAGCGTCGCGGATTCTGGGAGGACGTGTTCCAAGGGCCGATTGCCGACCGCCAACTGGCCGGGCAGGGCGCCGAAGCCGAGCGTCTGTTGCAGGCCAAGATTGATGGCGAAGCAACGGTTACCACCGGTGAAGTGTATTTGGTCGGCGCAGGGCCGGGTGATCCGGATCTGCTGACGTTCAAGGCTTTGCGTCTGATGCAGCAAGCCGACGTGGTGTTGTACGACCGTTTGGTCGCGCCAGCGATTCTTGAGTTGTGCCGTCGCGATGCCGAGCGCGTGTATGTCGGCAAGCGCCGTTCAGATCACGCAGTGCCGCAGGATCAGATCAACCAGCAACTGGTTGATCTGGCCAAGGCCGGCAAGCGCGTGGTGCGCTTGAAGGGCGGTGATCCGTTTATCTTCGGCCGTGGCGGCGAAGAGATCGAAGAACTGGCGGCCCACGGGATTCCGTTTCAGGTGGTGCCTGGGATTACCGCAGCAAGTGGTTGCGCGGCGTATGCCGGGATTCCGCTGACCCATCGTGATTACGCGCAGTCAGTGCGCTTTGTCACCGGGCATTTGAAGGACGGTTCCACCGACCTGCCCTGGGCCGACCTCGTCGCCCCGGCGCAGACGCTGGTGTTCTACATGGGCCTGGTGGGCTTGCCGGTGATCTGCGAGCAGTTGATCAAGCACGGTCGCGCGGCGGACACCCCGGCGGCGTTGATTCAGCAGGGCACCACGGTCAATCAGCGAGTCTTTACCGGCACGCTGGCGGATCTGCCGCGCATGGTGGCGGAGCATGAAGTGCATGCGCCGACATTGGTGATCGTCGGGGAAGTGGTGCAACTGCGCGAGAAACTGGCGTGGTTTGAAGGGGCTCAGGCGCAGGTCTGAGTCAGATCAAAAGATCGCAGCCTTCGGCAGCTCCTACAGAGAACGCATTCTCATGTAGGAGCTGCCGAAGGCTGCGATCTTTTGCTTTTTGCTGTTAGCCCTTCAACCAAACCCCTTTCCCAGCCAACCGCGCCCGATCATGGGCCGCCGTGAAATCCTGCTCCGGCCCCTTCGGCACAACCCCCGTCGGGTTGATGGTCTTGTGGCTGCCGTAGTAGTGATTTTTGATGTGCTGAAAATCCACCGTCTCGCCAATCCCCGGCAGCTGATACACCTCACGCAGCCAGTTCGACAGGTTCGGGTAATCGGCAATCCGCCGCAAATTGCACTTGAAGTGCCCGTGATACACCGCGTCAAAACGAATCATCGTGGTGAACAGGCGCACATCGGCTTCGGTCAGGTACTCGCCGGTCAGATAGCGATTCGCACCTAAAACCCGCTCCAGATGATCGAGCTCAGCAAACACCTCATCGAACGCTTGTTCATAGGCCTGTTGCGACGTGGCAAACCCGGCTCGGTACACGCCGTTGTTCACGGCTGGATAAATTCGATCATTGAGCGCATCGATCTCGCTACGCAGTGGCGCCGGATAAAAGTCCAGCTCATTGCCGGTCAGACCATCAAACGCGCTGTTGAACATGCGGATGATCTCCGCTGATTCATTACTGACGATGCGTTTGAGCTTTTTGTCCCACAGCACCGGCACGGTGACGCGGCCGGTGTAGTCGGCGGTGTCAGCGGTGTAGCGCTGATGCATGAATTCAAAGCCATCGAGTTTGTCGCCGGTCGAGCCCAGCGCTTTGTCGAACGTCCAGCCGTTTTCCAGCATCAACCAACTGACCACCGAAACGTCGATCAGACTTTCCAGACCTTTGAGTTTGCGCAGGATCAGCGTGCGATGTGCCCATGGACAGGCGAGTGACACGTAGAGGTGATAGCGACCGGCCTCGGCGGCAAAACCACCTTCACCGCTAGGGCCGGGCTCGCCGTTGGCGGTGACCCAGTTACGGCGTTGTGCCTGTTCGCGCTGGAACGCGCCGTCTTTGCTGCTTTCGTACCACTTGTCCTGCCAGTGGCCATCGACGAGTAAACCCATGATCAAGACTCCGTAAATCAGTGAACGTTGGAGTCGAGTCTATTCCTGTGAGTTCGAACAAAAAGCGCAAAGATCGGGCGTGAATGATCGGTTAAATCGATTTGTCCCGCGCGGCCCAGTATTGCTCGGCGGTTTCGAAGGCTTGTTCACGCGGTTGGCCAAGCCCGCGCAGGGCCAGCGCCATCGTCGAAATCAGCGCCATTTGCGGATAGCTGTCGACCACGTCGCCGCGCCACACGGCTTTCAAGTGCTCGACATCCAGCGACGATGGTTTGACGTGGCGTTGCGCCGACATCTGCGGCCATTCCTCATCCCAGCTCTCGCCGCCAGTGGTGCCGTAGAGGTGGCTGTTTGCATCCGGGTTGATCTCGATTTCGCCGCCATCACCCTTGACCACAATCGCTGTGTCGCCGAGCAGGCCGCTGGCATCGCGGTGCACCGCTTGGTAGCCGGGGTGGAAAATACTTTGCAGCCCGCAGCGAGCGCCCAACGGATTAAGAATCCGCGCCAGCGAATGAATCGGCGAGCGCAGACCCAAGGTGTTGCGCAGATCGATCATGTTCTGCAACTGCGGCGCCCAGTCCACCAGCGGCATAAACGCGAGGCCACCGTTGTCCAGTGCCGTGCCGACCTGTTGCCACGTGCGGGACAACGGGATGTTCAACTCGCCGAGCAGTTGCTCGCTGTACAGCCGCCCGGCGGTGTGCGCGCCGCCGCCGTGCATGAAGATGCGCACGCCGTTCTGCGCCAGGCACTTGGCGGCCAGCAGGTACCACGGCAGATGGCGCTTTTTACCGGCGTAGGTCGGCCAATCCAGATCGACGTTCAGCGCCGGCGCCTGCAAGCGTTCACGCAAGGCTTCGGTGAAACCGGCCATTTCCTCGGCGCTTTCTTCCTTGTGGCGCAGCAACATCAGGAACGCACCGAGCTGGGTGTCCTCGACCTTGTCGTCGAGCACCATGCCCATGGCTTTACGCGCTTCTTCGCGCGTCAGATCACGGGCGCCGCGTTTGCCCTTGCCGAGGATGCGTACGAACTGGGCGAATGGATGTTCGGCAGGCGTTTCGAGGGTCAGCGCTGGAAAGTCGGTCATAAGCAATTCGTCGGTTTGGGCAGGCCCGCCAGTTTTGCGGCGAGTTTGGCAGGGGTGCCTTTGAACAGTCGGTTCAGGTGCAGGCTGTTGCCTTTTTCCACACCGAGTTTCAGCGCGGTGTACTTGATTAGCGGGCGCGTGGCCGGGGATAACTGAAATTCGGCGTAGAAGCTGCGCAGCAATTCGAGGACTTCCCAGTGTTCGGCGGTCAACTCGATGTCTTCGGCGGCGGCGAGGGCGCTGGCGACATCGTGGGACCAATCGCTGAGGTCAACGAGGAAACCATCCTTGTCCAGTTCGATGGCGCGGGCGCCGACGGTCATGGAATTCATAGCCAGCTGTTGACCTTGTCGTGATGGATCGACAGTTCGACGAAGGCCGGGTAATCGATCACTTCGGCCCAGTCTGGAACTTGGATGGCGCGCGCCTGCGCATCTTCGGCCAGAACGAACAATTTGATCTGGCGGTTGTGCAGCGCGGTGAACGGCGCGGTGCCCGGTTGCAACGCGTAGACCGCATCGCCGGACAGCAATAAAGCATCAGCGCCGCCGATCACGCGCAGGCAACTGGTCAGGCGATCGTCGCCGAACGGGGAATGAGACAACACATGCAAAGTCGACATCAGAGGGTGATCACCTGGTCGTAGCGGTCAATAAGGGCGGTGATTTGCTCGGCGGCCAGCGGCGCGGCTTCGTCCAGCGACAACGTGCTGAGGCCGCGGGCGCTGGCGCTGTCGGCGCAATAGAACAGCTCTTCAACACCGAACATCGGCAGCGCTTGCAGGTTGGCGCTGAGGTCTTTCTGCTGCAGCGCTTTCGCGTTTTGCCCGGCGCTGAGTTGCAGCACGCCGTCATCGAGGAACAGCAAACCGATCGGCAGATCGAAAGCGCCGCCGGCCAGCACGATGTCCAGCGCTTCGCGGGCGCCGGGGCCCGACCATGGCGACTGGCGGCTGATGATCAACAGGGATTTGGCCATCTCAAGCACCTCCAAAGCAGATCAGGCGATCGGCATCTTGCACCGCATCATGCAACTGACCGAGGCCGGACAATTCCCACGGCGTGCTGACCGAAATCGCTTCGCGCTGGTAACGCTTGGCTTCTTCCGCGTTCAGGGCGCCACGGCGCAGGGCGGCGGCGATGCAGACCACGCCGTCGAGCTTCTGCTCGGTAATAAACGCGCGCCATTGCTTGGGCAAGTCGAGTTCGTCCTGCGGGGTGACCACCGCGTCGGAGGCGTTGTAGACGCCGTCCTGGTAGAAAAACAGCCGGACAACCTCATGTCCACCGGCCAGTGCCGCCTGCGCAAACAGCAGAGCACGGCGCGAGGAGGGCGCATGGGCGGCGGAAAATAACGCGATGGCGAACTTCATGACGGACTCGATCAGCAAAACTGCGGCCATGATAAAGCATTGCGGCCGCCAAAGGATCGCGCAAACCCGATCCCTGTAGGAGCTGCGGCACGCTGCGATCTGTTGATCTTGATTTTAAAAAAACCAGATCAAAAGATCGCAGCCTCGTTTCACTCGTCAGCTCCTACAGGGGATTTGCGGTTAGCGGGGCATGTAGCCGAGTTGCCAGCGTCGCGGGATTCTGAGGGAAAGCAGGCCGATCAACGCGGCCAGCACAGCGCTGACAAACATGGCTTTGAGGCCCAGATGCTGTTCCAGCACCGCCCCGAGAATGGCGCCGATAAACATCCCGCTCCAGGGCACCAGTTGCACCCGCCAGCCGCTGCGCCGTTCGCCGAGCATCCAGCGCCCCAGTCCTCGGCCAAATCGCGACAGCGCACCGGTCACGTAGGTCAGCCCGACCGGCAGGCCATTCACTTCCTCGACCGCCGCGTTGAGCATGCCCATCGCAATGATCGCTGCGAGCAATGCCGGCAGTTGCGCGTCGAACGGCCACGCTGCCGAGGTGCAGAGCAGGGTGGCGATGCACAGCAGCAGCGGCAGCGCGCGTCGCCCACCGAGGCGCGCAACGAGCACGCCCAAGGCATTACCGAGGATGAACGTCGCGACAAGAATCACCAGGCGCAAGGTCAACCCGAGATCACCTTCACTGATCGCCACCGCCAGGCGTGTCGTGTTCCCGCTCATGAACGAGACGAAATCGCCGCTGGCCATGAAGCCGATGGCGTCGGTCATGCCGGCCAGTACTGACAGGCTGGCGACCAGCGCCAGACCCACGCGTCCACGCCATTTCTGCGTGTGCAGATGGCCGGGGCTGGCGCGATGAGTCGAGGCGGAAGGCAGCATCGGCGAAAGGATCCTTGGCGTGGCGGTTAAAGTTCTATCCCGTACAGGTCGCAGTATTCCAGCCAGTCCATGCCGGCCATTTCCGCCACCTCGCGATGCACTTCCAGGCGCTGCGCCTGATATTCCTCAGGCGAATCAGCGGTCAGCTGCAACGTCAGTTCCCAGGCGAACAATCCCAGTTTGTCCGCTTCTTCTTCAAACGCCTCATGGAGACGTTCTTCGCGGTATTGCGCCTGGGTTTCGCCCTTGGCCTGAGCCAACAGAGGATTGAGGTGGTCGAGGCTGTCGCGCAGTTCAGGGCGCGCGTCGAGGAACAGTTTCAGGGCGTGTTCATGTCGCTGATCGGTAGGCGCCATGGGTTTTCCTTGTGAGGCTGATGACCTTAGGTTGCCGCAGCGGCGAGTGCCTGTCTCGCTATAAATGCAGTAAAGCAGAACGATTTCCGCTTGCGGCGGTGATACAGTCCGCTTTTTTCTGAATGAGCGAATGCAATGCGAATTCTGATGGTAGCGCTGGCGGCGACGGTTCTGGCCGGTTGCGCAGGTTCGGCGATGGACGATGCGCGCACCCAGGCGCCTTATAAAGTCATGACCTCGGACAAAGCCGAGAAGCTCGTGGCGCAGTGCGTGCAATTCGCCTGGCAGGACGAGGCGGTATTTGGCGTGGACGCGGGGGCTTATCTGCAACCGGGCAAGAAGGGCGGTTCGACGGTGTACACCCGTTCGGCGGAGTCGTTCGTTGACCTGAGCACGGAGCCGTCGGGGACGACGCTGAATTACTACGCGCAGAAAGATGATTTTGTCGCGAAGCGGCGGTTGGCGGCGTTGGCGACTTGCCTCTGATTATTGGGTGAATTGACGGCCGCCTTCGCGAGCAGGCTCTCTCCCACAATTTGGAATGCATTCCAATGTGGGAGCGAGCCTGCTCGCGAAGGGGCCAGTCCATTCAACCTATAAGCCGCTTCTGGAAAAAATGCCGCTTATGCCCCAGCGGATAATCAACAATCTCACCGCACTCGGTATACCCGACCTTCTTGTAAAACTCCGGCGCCTGAAACGAAAAGGTGTCGAGCCAGATCCCCACGCAATCCTTCTCTCGCGCAAAATCTTCGGCCATCTGCATCAGTTTCGAACCGATGCCCTGACCGCGCCCTTCAATCGGCACGGCCAACAATTCAATGAACAACCAGCGATAAAACGTGTGGCCATACAGGCCGCCGAGCACAGCGTCGTGCTCGTCGCGCACCAACAGCGCGATCGGTTCCCACGCCGATGGGCCGGCCTGGGAGACGTTATGTGCGCGCAGTGGCGCGAGAATCGCCGCGCGGTGTTCTTCCGTGGGTGTTTGCGTTAACTCGATGCGCAAGTTCATGCAGGACTTCCTTGTAGGATAATTCGCCAGCGTATCCTGCCCGGTGGTCTGCTTCCAAGTCCCTGCGCAAAACCGGTGGAACCGTCGCTCGCGCGTCGCGGTCTAGCTTTTACAGCGTCATTCCAGCACGCGGTTGATGAGGACACGCCATGAATATTTTTGAAGCCCTTCGTGAAAGCCACGACCGCCAGCGCACTTACGCGAAAAGCCTGATCAAAACCAGCGGTGACACCCCGGAGCGGGTTGAGGCTTACAAACTGCTTAAAGATGAACTGCAAGCCCACGAAACCGCCGAAGAACGTCACTTCTACATTCCGTTGATGGAGTGCGATGCCGGTGTCGACCTCAGTCGTCACGCGATTTCCGAGCACCATGAAATGGACGAGATGATGGAAGAACTTGACGAGACCGAGATGTCGAGCCCGGCGTGGTTGGCGACGGCGAAGAAGTTGTCGGAGAAGGTGCATCACCACCTGGAGGAAGAAGAGCAGAAGTTCTTCCAGATGGCCGGCAAATTGCTCAATGAGAAGCAGAAGGTGCAGCTCGCCGGGCAGTATGAAAAAGAGTATCAGGAGCAGGTCGACGCCAAGTAGATCAAAAGATCGCAGCCTGCGGCAGCTCCTACAGGAGATCGAATTGCAAATGCAGGAGCTGCCGCGGGCTGCGATCTTTTGATGTTAAAGCTCCCTCCAGCGTCAGCAAATGCTCCTTGGCCTCCAGCCCGCCCGCAAACCCGGTGAGTTTCCCCGACGCACCGATCACCCGATGACACGGCGCCACAATCGAAATCGGATTACGCCCATTCGCTGCGCCCACTGCCCGCACCGCTGAAGGATTGCCGATCTGCGCGGCAATCTGGCTGTAGCTGCGCGTCTCGCCAAACGGAATCGTCAGCAACGCCGCCCACACCTGTTTCTGAAAATCAGTGCCGACAAAATCCAGTTCCAGATCGAAGCGATCGCGGGTGCCGGAAAAATATTCTTGCAGCTGCCGAGCGGTTTTTATCAGGATCGGATTGTCTGGTGCTGCGCTCATCGGCCCGAGGCGCACGCGGTTCGGTTTGTCGTTTTCCCAGAGGATGGCCGCCAGTCGTGAACCGTTCGCGACCAGCTTCAACTCGCCGACGGGTGAGGGCAGGGTGATGAAGGTAAAAGCCATGCAGGCCAGCTCCGGTTCAGGGCATTAATGGCGCTCAGCATACTGCCTGCGTGGGGAGGCGCAATGCGCAATCGCGACCATACTGCTTGTTGCTCTTGAAGCGTTCGCCTCTGTTTTGCACAGACCCTAAAAACAAAAAAGAGATCGACTCATGAAGTACGAACCTTTGGCCAAATCGCTGATAGCGACCTCATTGGCACTCAGCTGTCTGATGGCTCACGCGGCCTCGGTCGCACCGGTCGCTGCCGAAAACGGCATGGTGGTCACCGCGCAACATCTGGCGACCCACGTCGGCGTCGATGTTTTGAAAAGCGGCGGCAACGCGGTGGATGCCGCCGTCGCGGTGGGTTATGCGCTGGCGGTGGTTTACCCCGCAGCGGGCAACCTCGGCGGTGGCGGTTTCATGACCATTCAACTGGCCGACGGGCGCAAGACCTTCCTCGATTTCCGCGAAAAAGCGCCGTTGGCCGCGACCGCCAATATGTACTTGGACAAGGAAGGCAACGTCATTCCTGATCTGAGCACACGCTGCCACTTGGCGGTCGGCGTACCGGGCACCGTCTCCGGCATGGAACTGGCGCTGAGCAAGTACGGCACCAAGCCGCGCAAAGACATGATCGCCCCGGCCATCAAACTGGCTGAAGACGGTTTCGAACTGGAGCAGGGCGACGTCGAGTTGCTGGAATACGCCACCGATGTGTTCAAAAAGGACATTCGCGATTCCGGCTCGATCTTCCTGCACAACGGCGAGCCGATGCAGGTCGGGCAGAAACTGGTGCAGAAGGATCTGGCTAAAACCCTGCGCACCATTTCCGAAAAAGGCACCGACGGCTTCTATAAAGGCTGGGTCGCCGATGCGATCGTGACGTCGAGTCAGGCCAACAAGGGCATCATCACCCAGGCCGACCTCGACAAATACAAGACCCGCGAACTGGCGCCGGTCGAGTGTGATTACCGTGGCTACCACGTGGTTTCCGCGCCACCGCCAAGCTCCGGCGGTGTGGTGATCTGCCAGATCATGAACATCCTCGAAGGCTATCCGATGAAGGATCTGGGCTTCCATTCGGCCCAGGGCATGCACTATCAGATCGAAGCGATGCGCCACGCGTACGTGGATCGCAACAGCTATCTGGGTGATCCGGATTTCGTCAAAAACCCGATCGAACATCTGCTCGACAAGAACTACGCAACGAAACTGCGCGACGCGATTCAACCGCAGAAGGCTGGAGTCTCGGCCGAGCTGAAACCGGGTACCGCACCGCATGAAGGCAGCAACACCACGCACTATTCGATTGTCGACAAGTGGGGTAACGCGGTTTCGGTCACTTACACCCTCAACGACTGGTTCGGCGCGGGCGTGATGGCGAGCAAGACCGGGGTGATCCTCAACGATGAAATGGACGACTTCACCTCCAAGGTCGGCGTGCCGAACATGTACGGTCTGGTGCAGGGCGAAGCCAACGCGATCGCGCCGGGCAAGGCACCGCTGTCGTCGATGAGCCCGACCATCGTCACCAAGGACGGCAAAGTGGTGATGGTGGTGGGCACGCCGGGCGGTAGCCGGATCATCACCGCGACCTTGCTGACCATGCTCAACGTTATCGACTACGGCATGGGCCTGCAGGAAGCAGTCGATGCGCCGCGCTTCCATCAGCAGTGGATGCCGGAGGAAACCAACCTCGAAGACTTCGCGGCGAGTCCCGACACGAAGAAGATTCTCGAGAGCTGGGGCCACAAGTTTGCCGGCCCGCAGGATGCCAACCACATCGCCGCGATTCTGGTCGGCGCACCGTCGCTGGGTGGTAAACCGGTTGGCAAAAACCGCTTCTACGGCGCCAACGATCCACGGCGTAATACCGGGTTGTCATTGGGTTACTAAGGCGCGTAAAAACGGGGCGGGCCCATGTCCGCCCCTGTTTCATGGACTGATCAAGGAAGGCTCATCATGACCACCGCATTGCTGATCATCGACGTCCAGCAAGCTCTCTGCTCGGGCGAGTATGAGTGCCACGACATTCACCGGGTGATCGACACCATCAACGGCCTCAGCCGCCGAGCGCGCACGGCCGGGGTACCGGTGGTGCTGATTCAGCATGAAGAAAAGGACAGTCCGTTGGCTCGTGGTGCGGAAGGCTGGCAACTGGCCGAAGGGCTGGAAACGTCGAGCGAGGATTTACGCGTGCGCAAGACCACGCCCGATTCGTTCTATCAGACTGATTTACGCAAACTGCTGCCGAGCGAGGATTTCGAACGCTTGGTCATTTGCGGGTTGCAAACCGACTATTGCATCAGCGCGACCGTGCGCCAGGCCCATCAACTGGGCTACGACGTAGTGCTCGCCGCTGACGCACATTCCACCGTCGACAACGGCCCGATGAGCGCCGACGACATCATCGCCGAACACAACAAAGACCTCGCACATTTGACCGGCTCCGTCGCCCGCATCGACGTGAAACCCGCTGCCACCATTATGTTTTGAAAACACCACACCCCCTGTAGGAGCTGCCGGAGGCTGCGATCTGTTGATCTTGAAAATCATGATCAAAGATCGCAGCCTCGTTTCACTCGACAGCTCCTACAGGGGTTGTGTTTGCAGATGTACTGCGGTCATTCTGCGGTTCAAGTCGCAAACAACACCCCGCGAATCTCCCCAACCCTCGGCGCCACAACCCCCTCCAGCACCAACCGCGTAATCGTTTCCGCCGCCCGTTCGTAATCCTCATCCAGCGGCTCTTCGCGTTCCATGATCCGGCCCATCTGCCAGCCGATGTTGGTGTAGGTGCGCGTCGCCGACCAGATGAACAGCATCAAATGCTCCGGATCCACCGGTGCCAGCAAACCGCGCTCAATCCAACTGCGCAAACACTCGACATTCCGTCGCGCTTCAGCCTGCAGCAGATCGCGGCACTCGTCTGGCAACTGCCGCCCGCCGAGCAGCAACTCACCACTGAACACCTTGGCAATCGCCGGATGCTCGCGGGCAATACGAATCCGCGCAGCGACGTAAGCGCGCAAGCCCACCAGCGGATCATCGCTTTCACGCAGCACCGCCGACGCCTCCAGCAACGGTTCGACAAACCCCAGCAAGACTTTCGAGTAGAGGTTTTCCTTGGTCTGGAAGTAGTAATACAGGTTCGCCTTGGGCACGCCAGCGCGGGCGGCGATGTCGCGGGTCTGGGTGGCGTCGAAGCCGTTGGCGGCGAATTCTTCACTGGCAGCGTTGAGGATCAACTGCTCGTTGCGTACGCGGATGGCACTCATGGAAAAACAGTCTGAATAAACAACATGGAAAGATTCTGGCGATTTCGGTTTCGCAATATACAAAACTATATAGCGGTGAGGCCAGCTTACTCGACAGACAGCGCTATGCTGCTTCGATCATTGAATAAACGAGGAAGGGGTCATGACGATTAAGGCATTGCACGCCGATACCGCACAGCTGGAGGCGGTGGCGCAGTTATTCGACGCTTATCGGGGTTTCTACGAGCAACCGTCGAATCTGGCACAGTCGCGCGCCTTCATCGCCGAACGCATGGCGGCGGGGGAGTCAGCGATTTTTCTGGCGCAGGAGGAGCACGGTGAAGCGCTGGGATTTGTGCAGTTGTACCCGACGTTTTCCTCCATCGATGCCCACCGCACGTGGCTGCTCAGCGACCTGTTCACCACGCCAGCCGCCCGGGGTCGCGGCGTTGGCCGATTGCTGATGAACACCGCCCGCGCGTTTGCGCTGGAAACCGGCGCGAAGGGGTTGGTGCTGGAAACCGCCACCGACAACTACACCGCGCAGGGTTTGTACGAGTCGTTGGGGTATGTGCGCGATACCGGTTATTACACTTACGTGCTCGACTTGCGTCAGGGCTGAGGGGATTGCGCCAGTAGCCGTTCGATCTGCGCCAATTCCCAAGTACTGAGCAAACTCACCGGATCAGTGCCGTAACGCTGCCAACCCTCGAGCGCGCCTTCGCGTCCATCGGTATCGCGCGCGTATTCACAGTGATGCAACCGGCCGCCGTCAAAATCCAGCAACAAGCGCCAGCCTTCGATATCGACGACAACCAGCCCGGAGGCGGAGGGCGCCTCGCCTACTTTAAAGGCGAGCACCTCCAGCGCCGCGTCACGCAAACGCTGACAAACTTCGCGAGCGGTTAAAAATGCAGACATGTTCGAACTCGATGAAGACTGAGCGCGCCAGCATAAAGCGCAGGTCGATAACTGTCAGCGATCACTGGCCGCTGCGGGGACAATTCCGTAACATCCGCAACCCACTTTTCCCCGAACACCTGCGGTCGCCGACGTCGGCCGCTCAGTCAGGTAAGCCATGAAACCGATTCGTCTGCGCGCCGATGTCCTGGCCGGACTCACCACCTCGTTTGCCCTGTTGCCCGAATGCATCGCCTTCGCGCTGGTGGCACACCTCAATCCGCTGATGGGCCTGTACGGTGCTTTCATCATCTGCACGCTGACCGCTTTGTTCGGCGGTCGGCCGGGCATGGTCTCCGGCGCGGCGGGTTCGATGGCGGTGGTGATTGTTGCGCTGGTGGTGCAACACGGCGTGCAATACCTGCTGGCGACCGTGCTGCTCGGCGGTTTGATCATGATGGCGTTCGGTTTGCTGCGCTTGGGCAAACTGGTGCGCATGGTGCCGCACCCGGTGATGCTCGGCTTCGTTAACGGTCTGGCGATCATCATTGCCCTGGCGCAACTGGAGCATTTCAAGAACGGTGAGGAATGGCTCAGCGGCACGCCGTTGTACCTGATGGCAGGGCTGGTGGCGCTGACCATGGCGATCGTTTACATCCTGCCGCGCCTGACCAAAGCGGTGCCGCCGGCGCTGGTGGCGATTCTCGGCGTCGGCCTGCTGGTCTATCTGTTCGGCCTGCCGACCCGCACCCTCGGCGACATGGCGCACATCGCCGGTGGTCTGCCGACTTTCGCCTTGCCGGACATCCCGTGGACTCTCGAAACCCTGCGCATCATCGCCCCCTACGCGATTCTGATGGCACTGGTCGGGCTGCTGGAAACCCTGCTGACGCTGAACCTCACCGACGAAATCACCGAAACCCGTGGCTACCCGGATCGTGAATGCGTGGCGTTGGGCGCGGCGAACATGGTCTCGGGCGCATTCGGCGGCATGGGCGGTTGCGCGATGATCGGCCAGACCGTGATCAATCTCAGCTCCGGCGGGCGCGGACGTTTGTCCGGTGTGGTCGCGGGCGTGCTGATTTTGTTGTTCATTCTGTTTCTATCACCGCTGATCGAGCGTATCCCGCTGGCGGCGCTGGTCGGGGTGATGTTCGTGGTCTCGCAGCAGACCTTCGCCTGGGCTTCGTTGCGCGTCATCAACAAAGTCCCGCTCAACGATGTGCTGGTGATCATCGCCGTGACCACCATCACCGTGTTCACCGATCTGGCCACCGCTGTGCTGTGCGGCATCATCATCGCTGCGCTGAATTTCGCCTGGCAGCAGGCGCGCGAGTTGTACGCCGATGAGCATTTGGAAGCGGATGGCAGCAAACTCTATCGCCTGCACGGCACGCTGTTCTTTGCCTCGACCACGCCGTTCCTCAACCAGTTCGACCCGGCGACCGATCCGCAAAAAGTCACCCTCGACTGCCGGCATCTGAGCTTTGTTGATTACTCGGCGATTGCCGCGCTAAAAACCTTGCGTGAGCGTTACGCCAAAGCAGGTAAGGATCTGCAGGTGTTCCACTTGTCCGAGCGCTGCAAAAAACTGCTCAAGCGCGCCGGCGTCGATCACGAGTGACACACGGCGCTTACACGACTTTGAGATGAATGTTGACTTGTGGCGAGGGGATTTATCCCCGATGGATTGCGAAGCGATCCCTCTTTTAACTAGAAAACAGGGGCCTGCTGCGCAGTCCAACGGGGCGGTGCGACGTTTCGCTAAATCCCCTCACCACAGGTCTTGCATTGGTCTTTGATCAGGCGTCGATGGCCGGGAAGTCGATCTCGGTCAGCGCCACGTTGTTCAGGTAGTTGGTCAGGGTCTGCACCGCGACCACGGCAATCACTTCGATGATCTTGCTGTCATCAATCCCCGCAGCGCGAGCGGCGGCAATCTGCTCGTCACTCAAGTGGCCACGGCTTTCCGTCAATTGATAGGCGAGGGCGGCGTAGGCGTTCAGTTCACCTTGGCGCGCCGCGACAATGTCCTCGGCCGACAACCCGGCCTTGCTGCCGAAAAAGGTGTGCGCCGCCAGGCAATAATCGCAGCCGTTAACCTGCGAGGTCGCCAGGTACACCGCTTCTTTTTCCTTGGCGCTAAGCGACGATTTGCCCAGTGTCGCCGATGCCTGCACGTAGGTGTCGAGCGCGACCGGCGCCTTGGCCAGTGTGGCGAACAGGTTTGGCAGGAAACCGATTTTCTTCTTCACACCTTCCAGCACGGGGCGGGTGGCGTCGGTGGCGGTTTCGAGGCTGATGGCGTTGATGCGGCTCATGGTGATTCTCCGAAAGTCCGGCGCGAACTGCGTCGGCGATGGAGTGAATGGTAGGGATCACGGCTGGTGCTTTGGCGGCAAATCGTCGACGATATGCGGCAGATCGTCCAGATTCGCCCGCAGGAGTCGCCCAATGGATCGCCTTTCTACTTTGCTCAGCCACTTCGGTGTGAATGCCGGCACCTTTCACAGCGGCGCGTTTTGCGGCATCAGCGTGCATGAGGGCGAGCCGTGCGGGCATGTGCATCTGTTGCAGGCGGGCGAGTTGCTGCTCAGGCCGGGTAACGAACGCGAGCTCAGGCTGAGTGAACCCTCGCTGATTTTCTTTCCGCGACCGTTTCCCCATCGAATGTCTGCCGACGAGTCCATGGACACCCGCGTGGTCTGTGCCACGCTGACGTTCGACGGCGGTTCGGGCAATGCACTCGCCACCGCGTTGCCGGATTATCTGGTGCTGAAACTCAGCGACATTCCCGAACTCGGCAGCACGCTGGAGTGGTTGTTCAAGGAAGCCTTCGAAGGACATTGCGGGCGGGTTGCGGTGATGGATCGGTTGTTTGAACTGCTGGTGATTCTGCTGTTGCGCCACCTCATCAGCAGTCGCGATCAACAACCGGGGATGATGGCCGGACTCGCCGATCCGCGTTTGTCGCGGGCCTTGATCCAGATGCACGAGCAACCGCATAAACCGTGGAGCGTGGCCGAGCTGGCCAGCGTCGCCAACCTCTCGCGCGCCAGTTTTGCCGAGCAGTTTCGCCGCGTGGTCGGGCAGACGCCGGCCGATTATCTGCTGAGCTGGCGGGTCAGCCTGGCGCAGAAACGTTTGCGCGAGGGCAAGCCAATTGCGCTGATCGCCGCAGAGGTCGGTTACGAAAGCCCTTCGGCGCTGGCTCGCGCGTTTCGCCGCAAGACCGGGCTCAGCCCGCGCGAGTGGAAGGCTGGCGCTTAGGGATTATTTGGCGAACTTCTTCGCCCCGGCGACACACAGAATGACGCCCAACGTCACCGCGAGCATGCCGACGCTGACGTGTTCATGCAGCAACCTCGCCGCCAGCGCCAGGCCAAAAAACGGCTGCAACAACTGCAACTGACCCACCGCCGCAATCCCGCCCTGCGCCAGGCCGCGATACCAGAACACAAAACCGATCAACATGCTGAACAGCGACACATAGCCCAGGCACAACCACGCCGACAGGCTGATGGTGCTGAACGAGGCGGGCGCCAGCCACAGACTGAGTACAGCCATCAGCGGCAGCGACAGCACCAGCGCCCAGCAAATCACCTGCCAGCCGCCGAGGCTGCGCGACAGTTTCGCCCCTTCGGCGTAGCCCAGACCGCAGGCGACGATGGCGGCCAGCATCAGCAAGTCGCCGGTGGGCGAAGCGGTCAGGCCTTGAGAGATCGCAAACCCCACCACCAGCGCACTGCCGAGTACCGAGAAAATCCAGAACACCGGACGCGGCCGTTCACCACCGCGCAACACGCCGAAAATCGCTGTCGCCAGTGGCAGCAATCCTACAAAGACAATCGAATGTGCTGACGTCACGTGTTGCAAAGCCAACGCAGTCAGCAGCGGAAATCCGAGCACCACGCCCATCGCCACGATGAACAACGACAGCCATTGATCGCGTGTGGGGCGCCGTTCGCGAAACAGCCACAGCAGTGCCACGGCCAATACCCCAGCGATGGCGGCACGCAATACCGTGAGAAACACCGGGTCGAATTCAAGCACCGCCAATCGCGTGGCGGGCAGTGAGCCGCTGAAAATCACCACGCCAATAAAGCCGTTGATCCAGCCGCTGGTTTTTTCCAGTGCCGGGTTTGTCAGATTCGAGGTTCGTTCCATGCCAGGTCGCGCTCAAAAGTGGGGTTGTGTCATTTCAATCCTATGGCTGAGAATCAGGACAATCAAAGAATTGTCATGGATACAGCCGACATGCCGCGCTCCCGATACAAGACGCTGGTTGATACTTACGCCGATGACATTCGCTCGGGTCGCCTGTCGCCGGGCACGCGCCTGCCGACGCACCGGCAATTGGCGGCGAGCGAAGGGCTGGCGCTGGTCACCGCTTCACGGGTTTATGCCGAACTGGAGGCGATGGGCCTGGTCAGTGGCGAGGCCGGGCGCGGCACTTTTGTGCGGGAAACCTCGTTGTCGCCGGGGCAGGGCATCGATCAGAAGGACGTCGCGGTCGGCATGATTGACCTCAATTTCAACTACCCGTCGTTGCCCGGTCAGGCCGATCTGCTGCGCACGGCGCTGCGGCAGTTGGCGTTGTCGGGCGATCTCGAAGCGCTGCTGCGTTATCAGCCGCACGCCGGTCGCGCTCATGAGCGCGCGTCGGTTGCGCAACATCTGCTAAGCCGTGGCGTGCAGGTCGAGGCCGAGCAAGTGCTGATCGTCAACGGTGCGCAGCAAGGGTTGGCCGTGACGCTGATGGCGCTGCTTAAACCGGGTGATGTGATCGCCGCCGACGCGTTGACCTATTCCGGGTTCAAAGTGCTGGCCGAAGCGCTGCATCTGGAAGTGGTGGCGTTCCCCACGACCGAACACGGCCCGGATCTGCCTGCGCTGGACAAGCTCTGCCGGCAGCGTGCGGTGCGCGCCGTTTACAGCATGCCGACGTTGCACAATCCGCTGGGTTGGGTAATGCCGATTGATCAACGTGAACAACTGGTGGCGATCGCCCGACGACATGATCTGACAATCCTCGAGGATGCGGCCTACGCCTTTCTGGTGGAAAACCCACCGCGCCCGCTGATTGATCTGGCGCCGGAGCGCACGGTGTACGTGTCGGGACTGTCGAAAAACATCGCCACCGGTTTGCGCGTCGGATTTATCGCCGCGCCCGTGGGGATGGTGCCGGCGCTGGAACGCGTCATTCGCGCCACGACCTGGAACACGCCCGGCGTGATGACTGCAATTGCCTGCGGCTGGCTCGACGATGGCACGGTCATTGAGCTTGAGAAACAGAAACGTACCGACGCCAAGGCACGGCAAACATTGGCCGCCGAGTTGCTCAAAGGACTTTCGTGGATCGGCCATCCGTCTTCGTACTTTTTATGGCTGCCGCTGCCGGAAGATGTGCGCGCCGATCAGATCGTCGTGGAACTGCAGCAGCAACAGATCTCCGTCACCACGGCCGAACCATTTGCCGTGTCCGCCCATGTGCCGCATGCGATTCGGCTGGCGCTGGGCTCGGTGGACATGGCCGTTTTGCGTCAGGCATTGATCACCGTCAGAAAGATCATCGGCGCTTACCTGTAAAAAACTGCCTTGCACAAAATGTTAGGCTTGCCGCAATTGTGTAGCGCCTGTTTTTGGATCGTTCGATGAAAACCACTGCTTTACTGTCCCTGGCCTTGAGCCTTATCGCCACCTGTTCAACTGCCCAAGCCGCCGGCGACCCTGAAGCAGGGGCAAAAATCTTCCCGCGTTTGTGTGGTGGTTGCCATCAGGTCGGTGAGTCGGCCCGCCCCGGTTTCGGCCCGGAACTCAACGGCATCGTCGGTCGGCCTGCCGGTACTTCGGCCAATTACGTCTATTCCGACGCGATGAAAAACTCCGGCGTGACCTGGGATGCCGACACGTTGAGGGCGTATCTCAAAGACCCGAAAGGCGTGGTGCCAGGCACGCGGATGATTTTCTGGGGCCTGAGCGATGAAGAGAAACTCGACAACCTGCTCGCCTACCTGCAGACGTTCTCGGAACACCTGTAGGAGATGCCGAAGGCTGCGATCTTTTGATCTGGTTTTTTAAGGGCAAGATCAAAAGATCGCAGCCTTCGGCAGCTCCTACGGGGATTGTGGGGTGTCGGTCTGTTTGGTGAACCATTGCATCACCGATGCACACGCCGGGTGCGTCGCCGCTGACGGCTGCAAGCACAGCGAATAAATGCCGCCGGTTTTCAGCGGTGGGCCGAACGGCACCACCAACACACCGCGCTCCAGCGACTCCGCGGCCAGCGTCATGTCCGTGACCGCTACGCCCAACCCGCGCGCCGCCGCATCCAGTGCCAACTCATCAAGGTTGAACGGGATGTGTCGGTAATCCTCCAGCGGTTTTCCATTATTCGCCGCCAGCCATTCGAACCACGCCTGACGATCAGCCGAGCGATGCAGCAAGGGAAAACGCTGCAACTCGTCCACTGATCGCGGTGCGCCCGGCAGATTGGGCGCGCACACCGGCACCAGCGTTTCTTCAAACAGCGTCAGATACGTCGGGTCGCTGGCCGCTTGCGGCAGATACAGAATGTACGCGTCGCTGTCGCTGGCCGGCTCAACCACTTCGGTGGCGACCGTCTCAATCGCCAAGGAAACCTCGGGATGGCTGAAGTAAAAGTCGCTGAGTTTGGGCAGCAGCCAGCGCACCGCCAGCGACACGTGCATGCGGATGCGGAATGGCCGCTCCTGTGGGGCGAGGCGCTCTTCGAGATTTTTCAGTTGTTCGAGAATGCTGCGCGCGCTGGCCAGCACCTGCTCGCCTTCTGCGGTGAGGCGCAGGCTGCGGCTGGTGCGGATAAACAGCGCGACATTGAAGTGACCCTCCAATTGCTGGATCTGCCGACTGACCGCGCTTTGGGTCAGGCACAGCTTCTGCGCCGCCAGAGTGAAGCTGCCGCAATCGGCGACTTCGACCAGTGCCTGCATGGCTTGAAGGGACGGTACGTGGCGAATTTTATCCATGCGATTTCAGAATGACTCGATGATTTTATAACGTTGGTCGGTCTGACGTAGACCTTATAGATTCTAGCTCTGGCGGCGATCTTCTCAAGGTGTCCATGCGATTCACGCATGCACTTTACACAGAGGCAAGCCGTTGAACGACAGTCCTATGAGGTGATGCATGGAAAACATATGCGGCTGGATCGCGCAGGCTGGCCATTCGCCGGAGCGCGGTCGCCTGAGCGGCGCGCAGAAGGCCGATTGGCTGGTGATTGGCGCTGGAATTACCGGGCTCAGCGCTGCACACACGCTCGCCGACATGCACCCGCAGGCGCGCATCGTCGTGGTCGACCGGCAGCGCGCGGCGCAAGGCGCGTCGGCGCGTAACTCGGGGTTCGTCGTTGCTCATGAACACCCGGCGCACAGTGAATTGATCGGCACCGCCGGGTTTGCCGGATTTGAAACCGACACGATGATTTCCCGGGCGGCCAGCGAAGAAGTCCGTCAGCGCATCGGCCAGCACGCGATCGAGTGCGACTTTCGCGACAGCGGTTATTACTTTGCGGTCAACGACGCGGCCAAGCTTGATCATGTCGAGGCCAAACTGGCGACGTTGCGCGCGCTCGGTGCCCGGGCCGAATTTCTGCAGGGCGAACAGTTGGCGCAAAAGCTCGGTACCCGTCACTACGCCGCCGCGATCTGGTGTGGCCACGGCAATGCGCTGCTGCAACCGGCCAAGTATGTGAAAGGTTTGCTCAACGCACTGCCGGGCAACATCACCGTGTATGAGGACACCGACATCGCCAGTGTCGAGCGTCTGAGTCAGGGCGGGCTGCGCGCCAACGCGGCTAACGGCAGCGTTGAAGCGAAGAAAGTGCTGGTGTGCCTGAACGCGTTTATTCCTCGGGTCGGCATCAACGACAGCGGCACATTCCCGATGGAGCTCAGCGCCAGTCTGACGCGGCCGCTGACCGATCACGAGTTTCAGGCGATTGGCGCGGTCGAGCCGTGGGGCGTGCTCTCGACCCGGCCGCTCGGCGCCACCGTGCGCCTGACCCCGGATCGCCGCGTGATGATCCGCAACACCGCCGAATACCGCACGCGCGACCTGTCCAACGGCGCACTAGCGCAACGTCGCCAGCATCATGTACTTGGATTGCAGCGGCGTTTTCCCTTCCTCGACGAGCGCGACATTCAATTCACCTGGACCGGTCATTTGAGCGCTACCCGCAGCGGTCAGGCGTATTTCGACCGGGTGGAAGAGGGCGTGTACGCCGTGGCGGGCTGCAACGGTTCCGGCGTTGCGCGCGGAACCTTGTGGGGCCGACTGCTGGCAGAACTGGCCTCGGGCGTTGACTCGCCACTGTTGCAATCAGTGATGCAGCGCGCCGAACCCGGCTGGTTGCCGCCGCGTCCTTTCTTCGACATCGGTGCCATGCTTCGCATGCGCGTGGAGGCGGTCAGGGCCAGAACAGAAATCTGAAAATCCGCGTACCGCAGAAGAACAAAAGCCACTTCCTTTCAGGTGATAGAACATGCGCATCAATACGCTCACCCTGGCGATCGCCCTCGCTGCAACGTCGGCGGCCGCTTGTGCCGACGAAACCGTCAATATTTCCAACTGGAACAGCTACATCGCCCCGGACACGCTGGCCAATTTCACCCAGACCAGCGGCATCAAGACCACTTACGACATCCACGACAGCAACGAAGTGCTGGAGTCGAAGTTGATGACCGGCAACACCGGTTATGACGTGGTCAGCCCGTCGAACCACTTTCTCTCGCGCCTGATCAAGGCCGGGGCGATCCAGAAACTCGACAAGTCGCAACTGCCGAACTGGAAAAACCTCGACCCGGTGCTGATGAAGAAACTCGAAGTCAATGATCCAGGTAATCAGTACGGCTACCCGTACATGTGGGGTACGGCTGGCATCGGCTACAACGTCGAAAAAATCAAAGCGATCTTCGGCAGCACCGACATCACCCGCTCGTGGAAGATGTTTTTCGACGAAGAGAACATCAAGAAACTGAGCCAGTGCGGTGTGGCGATCATCGACAACCCGACACAGGTGCTGCCGATCACCCTCAACTACCTCGGCTTGCCGCCGCACAGCCACGAACCGGCCGACTACAAACAAGCTGAGCAGGCCTTGCTGAAAATCCGCCCGTACATTCAGTATTTCCACGCCTCGAAATACATCAGCGACCTGGCCAACGGCAACGTCTGCGCGGTGATCGGTTTCAACGGCGACATCGTTCAAGCGGCGGCGAGCGCCAAGGAAGCCAAGAACGGCATCGACATCGCCTATTCGATCCCGACCGAAGGCACGACATTGTGGTTCGACATGATGGTCATGCCGAAAAGCGCGCCGCATGAAAAGAACGGCTACGCCTACATGAACCACCTGCTCGAACCGAAGGTGATTGCCAATATCAGCAACAGCATCCATTACGCCAATCCGAATGCGGCGGCCAATGAGTTTCTCAATCAGGACGTGATCGGCGATCCGGCGATTTATCCGCCAAAAGAAGTGATGGACAAATTGTTCACCGTCGAAGAACTGCCGGCAGCGATTGCGCGGCTGACGACGCGGTTGTGGACGAAGTTGAAGACCAATACCTGACCCCCCGCGACAACGGTGACACTGGTGGGATGGGCGATTTTGGGTTATTGCTGACAGCGCGGCATGTCGCCGAAACCAAGGAGCTTTCCATGAAATCTTTGTTGCTGGCAGCACCTTTGTTGCTCATCGCATCAGTGGCCCACGCTGGCATCCCGATGCTCAATGCCACTTGCCCGGGCAAGATCGAAGTTCACGCCGATGAGGGCGGGCCGATCTACATCAATGGCAAGGAAGCCAAGCTGAAGAAATTCAACGACAACTATTTCGAGGCCAAAGGCGCGAGCGTGACCATTTCGCTGAGCATCAATCCCGATGGTTCACCGGGGGTGTCGTACACCGGGAAGAACAAGGCCAACGGGATCTGCGAAGTGAAGCAGGGCTGATCAGGCGATCTGGTTACGCCCGGCGGCTTTTGCCCGGTACAGCTGTTGGTCAGCGCGTTTGATCAGCAGGGTCTGGCTGTTGTCAGCCGGATCCGCCAGGCCGATGCCGATGCTGACGGTCATGTTGCCGACATGAGGGAAATGCGCGTTGGCGATGGCTGTGCGGATTTTCTCGGCGACCACTTCAGGGGTATCCGGTTGCGCGACTTCCGGCAA
Organism: Pseudomonas sp. NPDC087804; assembly: GCF_044742965.1. NCBI lineage: Bacteria > Pseudomonadati > Pseudomonadota > Gammaproteobacteria > Pseudomonadales > Pseudomonadaceae > Pseudomonas > Pseudomonas sp. NPDC087804. The sequence goes on from NZ_JBIUVN010000001.1 coordinate 23,877, forward strand.
CAACACCGCAAACTCTTCACCACCGTAGCGCGCCACGAAATCGGTGCTGCGGGTGCTCTCGCGAATCAGTTGCGCCAGTTGCACCAGCACGTCATCGCCGATGGCGTGGCCGTAGGTGTCGTTGATCCGTTTGAAATGATCGGCGTCGATCAGCAGCAAGGCAAACGGGCGGCCGGTACGGCGGAACAGCAGGTTGTACTCGGTAAGCTTTTCGTCGAAGCGACGACGGTTGAAAACGCCGGTCAGGGAATCGTGGGTCGCCAGACTGAGCAGTTCGGCGTTGGCTTGGGTGAGGGCCGCCGTGCGTTGCGCGACGGTGGCTTCCAGTGAGGCATTGGCCTCCTGCAACTGACGTTCTTTGCCGAGCAGTGATTGCGTCATCGCATCGATCGACTGGCCGAGTTGGGCAATCTCCTGCACCGGATGTTGCAGCGGGAAGTGTGCGCCGGGCTGATTGTTCTGTACGCGTTTGGCCGAGCGAGCGAGTTGTTCAATCGGGCGGCTGAGGTACAGCGCCAGGTAGTACGCCACCAAGCCACAACCGATTGCCGCGAACACGCCCAACAGCAACAGTTTGTAGAGCAGCAGGCGAGCCGGTTGCAGGGCAGTGTCCAGCGGTTGGCGCACAGCAATCGACCACGACAATGCAGTGCTCGACGGTGTCGGTACGGTCACACGGCTGGTCAGATAACCATCGCCGACCGTCCAGCCCGGCGAGTTCGGATCGTTGGCCGCGACCTGTTGGCCCATCAACGCCTCCGGGTACAGCACTTTACCGTCATGATCGATGATCAGCGCTTCGAGATCCGGCGCCGAATCCTTGTGCGACACCGCCGCCGATTCGACAATCCGCGTCACCCAGCTCCAGTGTGCGTGAGCCCCCAGCACACCAATCACCTGACCGTCGGCGTTGTGAATGGGCGCGGCGAAGTCAATGAAGCGCAACGGTTCGCCATTCGGCAATCCCGGCAGCAATTTGGCGAGTAACACGGCTTCGTGCGGATCACCGGTGTACTCATTGCGCAGACCAGCCTGGAACCACGGCCGTTGCTGCACCGATTGACCGACGAGCAAACCGTTTTACGGCCTGATGCACGAGACCGTCGGCATCGGCCACGCCCATCCACGCATATTCGGCGCGGGCCTGGGTGCGCAACTGCATCGACTTGAGAATCGCCGGGTTGTCCAGATCGCCGCGCTCCAGATGCGGCGCTCGACTGAGCAAATAAACCTCAAGTTGCCGCTCGCGCAACTGTTCGCCGAGCAATGCCGCCGCCGAGCGCGCGGTGCTCAGCAGCGCATTGCCACTGGCCTGTTTCATCTGCTCGGTGGCGATATGACCGACGTAGAAACCCACGCTCAGCAGCGTCAGCAGGGATAAACCGGCAAACCAAAGAGTGAGATGGCTACGCAGACTGGCTTTGAGCATGGGCGAGCGGATTCTGTTTTGAAGTTGTGGCCGGATGGTATGCGCAATGATCGACCGACCGCCAGTCGTCACTTGCGCCAGGATTTGTCAGACCCGTCGCTGACCCTTGTAGGAGCTGCCGCAGGTTGCGATCTTTTGACTTTATTACCTCGCCGCCCGCACACACAATTCACCGGTGCTCCGCATCAACGCCAACTCGTGCAGCGCATCCTGCGCCAACCCCTTGCGCGCCTCCGCCAGCCAGCTCGAACAATTCGGATCCCGACGGTAAGGCGCGAAATCAGCGTACTGCTGCAACAATCGGCTCTGCAGCTCATCCAGTCGCGGCCGAATCTGCTTGCCCAGATCCGGGCGTGCAGTGTTCGGCGCCACACCCGCCGCTTGCCATTGTGCGAGCAAACCGTACTGCACCAGTTTATTGGCCTCCATTTGCGCAGCAATCAATTGCGCCACGTCTTCAGCATCAAGTTTGCGCTCGGCGGCCAGCGTGCGCGCATTGGCAATCACCTGCGCTTCACGCGCGCTGTCCTGAATCGGCTTGCCGCTGTCCCACTTGGTCAGCGCTACCAGATCGCCGATGTTCAGGCGCTCGTTCAATGTCATCAACAACGGCTTCAAGGCTTCGGGAGCAGCGCTGGGGGTGGCGGCGCAAGCGCTGCCGGCGAGGAGAACAAGGAGGGCGCTGGTCAGCAGATTTGTAACGTGCGGCATGAGCAAAATCTCAATCACGAACAATGGGTGGAGTGTTGTTTACCACAGACTCCGGCATCGCTTCAGGGCGAAATTAAACACGAAGCTTAAATGTTAATTGCGCCCCGCCGACAACTCATCGAAGCTATCCTCCTTAAGCCTTCCTGCCGTCGAGATGGACCTCCTGCCCCATGCAAACCCCAGCCGTCACCAAACCCCTCTGGCAAACGTATTTGTTGTTCCTCGCCCCGATGGTGTTGTCGAATTTTCTGCAGTCGATGTCGGGCACGGTGAACAGCATTTACATCGGCCAGATGCTCGGCACTCAGGCGCTGGCGGCGGTGTCGGGGATGTTTCCGATCATCTTCTTCTTTATCGCGCTGGTCATCGGCCTTGGCGCGGGCGCGGGCGTGTTGATCGGTCAGGCGTGGGGCGCGCGCGAGCCGCACATGGTTAAAGCCATCGCCGGCGCAACGTTGTTGCTGGGTGTGCTGATTGGTTTGATCGCGGCGGTGCTCGGCAGTGTGTTCGCGCGGCAGGCGTTGACCGGATTGGGCACGCCGGCGGATGTGCTGGACGATGCGGTGGCCTACGCGCACGTGATGATGTGGATTCTGCCGTCGATGCTGGTGTTTGTGCTATTCACGCAATTGCTGCGCGGCGTGAGCGACACACTGTCGCCGCTGCTGGCGCTGATCGTCTCGACCAGTGTGGGTCTGGCGCTGACCCCGGCGTTGATTCGCGGCTGGTTTGGCCTGCCGCAACTGGGCATTCAAAGTGCGGCGTACGCGGGCCTCGCCGGTAACCTCGCGGCGATGGCGTGGCTAGCGTGGCGCTTGATCCGCAAGGGCCATCCGCTGGCGCCGGATCGAGAGTTTTTTGCAGCGCTGCGGCTCAACGGTGCAATCCTCGGCAAGGTGCTGCGCATCGGCCTGCCGACCGGCGTGCAGATGATTGTTCTGTCGTTGTCGGAACTGGTGATTCTGGCGCTGGTGAATCAGCACGGTTCGCAGGCGACGGCGGCATATGGCGCGGTGACGCAGATCGTCAACTACGTGCAGTTTCCGGCGTTGTCGATTGCCATCACTGCGTCGATTCTGGGCGCACAGGCGATTGGTGCCGGGCGTCTGGAGCGCATGGCGCCGATTCTGCGCACGGGTTTGCTGATCAACGTGTGCCTGACCGGTGGGTTGATTGTGCTGGGTTACCTGCTGTCGCACTGGTTGCTTGGCTTGTTCCTGACCGAAGACTCAACCCGGGCGATGGCCGAGCATCTGCTGCACATCATGCTCTGGAGCCTGTTGGTGTTCGGCTTCCAGGCGATCATCGGCGGGATCATGCGCGCCAGTGGCACAGTGCTGGTGCCGGTGATCATTGCGATTATTTGTGTGGTCGGCGTGCAGTTGCCGGCGGCGTACTGGCTTGATGGCCAGTACGGTTTGCAGGGTGTGTGGATGGCGTTTCCGGTGGCGTATCTGGGGATGCTGGTGTTGCAGACGCTGTATTACAAACTGGTGTGGAAGCATCAGAAGATCGAGCGGATGGTTTGAACTTCAAACCCTGATCCCGAAGTGGCGTAACCGTCGGTTGTTTGCTTTAGTCAATCGAGGCCCTCGACGGTAAGCGCTGCCCGGAGAATCCCATGTCGATCCGATTGCTGCTCGCTGCCGCGCTTTGCCTGTGCGCCGTGCCGATTGCCCAGGCGGTCGAATACAACCGGGTCAACACGACCGCCAGTCAGATCAGCTTCACCTATAACCAGATGGGCTCGCGGATGTACGGCACGTTCGGCAAGTTCGAGGCGACGCTGAACTTCGACTCCGACAATCTCGCCAACGCCCACACCACGCTGCACATCGACCTCACCAGCATCGATGCCGGCAGCGAAGACGCCAACACCGAACTGGTGAAACCGGCGTGGTTCGACACGGAAAAATTTCCTGTGGCGGTATTCGAATCGAGCCATTTCACGCAAGTGGCCGAAAACCGCTACCTGATCGCCGGCCAGCTCACCCTCAAAGGCATCACCCGCGACGTGCAGGTGCCGGTTGAATTGAAGCCGGAGAACGCCATCGGCATTTTTGACGGTGAGCTGCTGCTCAAGCGCGACGAGTTTGGGCTCGGCGCGGGGGAGTGGGCGGACACGGTGGTGTCGAAGGACATCGCGATCAAAATCAAAGTGGTGGCGCCGCAGCAGTAATACCCCGATTTTCCCAATGTAGGAGCTGCCGAAGGCTGCGATCTTTTGATCCTGTTTTTAAAAGACAAGATCAAAAGATCGCAGCCTTCGGCAGCTCCTACAGGGGTTGGCGCAGGGACAAGGTATGATGTCGCGGTTTTCTGCCGGAGTTCAGCTGCCATGCCTCGCATCACCCACTACAAATCCCCATGCCCCGAGGGCGTCAACAGCCAGATTCTGCAAATGGTCGTCGACTACCTGACCGACATCAGCGCGGTTGGCCTGGGCCCGAGCAACCTGCTGTACAACGTGTATCAGTACGCGGTGGGCTACGAGGTGCATTTGTATCTGGAAGCGTTGAATGGCGACAAGGGCACCGAAGTCGAGTTGCTGGTGGCGACCGCCGATGAAGATCCGGAACAGGTGATCGGTTTCCTTTTGTACCTGCCGGTGCAGGGCGACTGGGAAGCGTGCAGCGTCGCCTACATGGCGGTGCGCGAAGGGCACCGGCGGCAAGGCGTGGCGCGGGCGATGATCGGTGAAATGCTTGGGCGTTATCCGCATGCGGAGCTGGGCTGCACCGTCGGCAAAGTCCCGTATTTCGAAGCGCTGGGCTTTGAGGTGATCGGCTCGCGTGAAACTCAAGTGCTGATGAGCACCCGGCATTACCGCAGCAACGGCTTGCGCGGTTTCATCGACACCACGCCGATTTACCGCTCACTGGAAGTGCAGCAGATTCACACGTATCTGCTACAGAAAAACAGCAAGCGCGCGATGCTCGATGCCGAGAAGCAGCGCGATCGCCATCTGGATCAAACCACTCGCCACACGGAAGAATTTGTCCGTCAGCGACTGACCCTGCACTAGAGCCTGACAGTGGCGCGTTCGACCATTGCGATGATGGTTGCGAACAACTCGTTGATCGCGTCCTCGGCGCTGATTTCACCGTTGGCGGCAGCGTGCGACAGCGCTTCGGCGGCGCCGAGCATTGCACGTAGTCCGGCAGCAGTGATCGTCCCGCCATTGGCGTAAGGCGCCAGGTCGCGGCGGCACTTTTCGAGGAAGATCGCCTCGTACTCCCGCTTGATTTTCTCCAGTTCCGGGGTGCTCGCCAGCGCGGCGATGATCCCCGGAATTTCCGTTCCCTGAAACATCACACAATCGACATACGCCTCGGCAATCACTGAAGCGGTGCCGACGAGTGTCGGCTCGCATTCGGCGATCGCGGCGTCCATCACCACGGTCTGGCGTGCATCGAAATCGCGGTACAACGCCGCAAGCAAACCGGCGCGGGTGATGAAATGGTCGTAGACCACCGGTTTGGTCACGCCGGCCTTTTCGGCGAGATAGCCGAGGGTCAGCGCATCGGTGCCCTCAGCGCGGATGATCTGCCAAGCGACATCAAGCAACTGGCGCAGGCGATCCTCACGGGAAAGGCGTTTGCGCGGTTGCGCAGGGGAATTCTGTTTGGTCAGTTGATCAGTTGACATGGTTTATATACCAAAGGTAACTTAAGCTTCGTAACTTACCAAGAGTATATAAGCCTTGGTCAGCCCCACCAACCGGAGAATTGCCATGCACGCATTGATTGTTGTTGCTCATCACGATCCGCGCTCACTGACCCACAGCGTTGCCACACAAATTGCTGCCGGCCTGACCGAAGCCGATCCGGCCAACACCTTTGAGATCGCCGATCTCTACGCTGAAGGCTTCGAACCGCGTTTCGGCGCTGCGGATTTTGCCGTGCATCATCGCGAGGCCTCGCCGCCGGAGGAGGTGCTGGCGGAACAGGCACGCATTGATCGCGCCGATGCGTTGGTGCTGGTTTACCCGGTTTACTGGTGGTCGATGCCGGCGCTGCTCAAGGGCTGGATTGATCGGGTGTTCAGCAATGGCTGGGCGTTCGATTTTGCGGGTGACTTGAAGCATGTGAAGTTGCTGCAGCGTTTGCGCGTGCACCTTGTACAACTCGCCGGGGCGGACGAACGCACCTATGAACGCCACGGATATGGTGCGGCGATGAAGGCGCAGATTGAACACGGGATTTTCGATTACAGCGGGGCGACGGTGCTGAGCTCGACGTTGCTGCCGGAGTCGGAGTTGCGCGAGCCGCAGTTGCAGCTGCAAGTGGCCCGGAAACTCGGTTATCAGATGTTCACATAACCCCTGTAGGAGCTGCCGAAGGCTGCGATCTTTTGATCTTGTTTTTTAAAAGCAAAATCAAAAGATCGCAGCCTTCGGCAGCTCCTACAGGGATTTGTGGGGTTATCGCGAGCCAGGCCAGCCTGCCTTTTCGAGGGCGGCTAGCAAGGTTTGTGCATCCAGCCCCTGAACCGAATGGCCATTGCCTTCAGTGCTCTCGCTGGCCAGCAAGGCATTGATGATCGCTTCCTCAACCGCCTCGGTGGCGGCCAGAAACAGCTCGCTGATGTGATCGTTATTGACCATCCGCAAGCCGTCACACGTCGGCGCACCTTTGCTTTCATAGGCCGCCGGCGGCACGTGATCATTACCCGTGGCGAAGGCGATAAAGATGTCGCCGCTTTGATCTTCATTGCCGCCACCGGTGCGTGCCAGACCGACGCTCGCCCGTTGCGCCAGGCGTGTGCACTGATGCGGCAACAACGGCGCATCGGTGGCCAGGCAAACCACGATCGAACCCATGCCAGGATGCGGCAATGCGGCGCGCAAAAACGGTGAATCCTTCTGTTCCATGTAGCGCCCGACCGGGTAGCCGTCAACCCGTAACTGGTTGCGAATGCCATAGTTGGCCTGGACGATCGCGCCCACTGTCCAGCCGCCCTGCGTAGCGCTCAATCGCCGCGACGAAGTGCCGATGCCGCCCTTGAATTCATGGCAGATCATGCCGCTGCCACCGCCGACCGCGCCTTCCACAACCGGGCCGTCGACCGCGTTGTGCAGGGCTTCGGCGACATGTTCAGGTTTGACGTGGAAGCCGTTGATGTCATTGAGCAACCCGTCGTAAGTCTCCAGCACCACCGGCATGTTCCAGTAGAGACGGCCATCGTCCGGTTGCTGCTGACGATCCAGCACAATCAGCGCATCGCGCACCACGCCGAGGCTGTGGGTATTGGTGAAGGCGATCGGACTGGTCAACAAGCCCGCCTCGCGAATCCACTCAAGACCGCTGGCGTCACCGTTGCCATTGAGCACATGCACGCCAGCGAAACACGGTTGCTGGTTGGTCGAACCCTGACGCGGTTCGATCAGGGTGACGCCAGTGAAAATGTCACGACCGGCCGTGCTTTTACCGCGCACGTTGCTGTGGCCGACACGCACACCGGGCACGTCGGTGATCGCATTGAGCGGGCCGGGCTGCATCTGGCCAATGCGGATGTTGAGGTCACGGGCACGAGGTTTCATTGATTTCTGTCTCTCCATAAAAATCTTACATGTGTCGCGATCTCTGTAGGAGCTGCCGCAGGCTGCGATCTTTTGATCTGCAAAAACAACGTCAAAAGATCGCAGCCTGCGGCAGCTCCTACAGGAAATGCGTTGGTCTTGCTGATCAGTGGTCACCGGTTGATATCCCCTCGATGACCCCGCATGATTCGGCACTTCCGGCCGCTGCGGCCGGTGTTGATCAAGTGCGGTCAGCCTATCGATCCGATCGCGCCTGACCCATTCCCATCATGGGTTACACAAAAGGGGTAGAGCGTGGACGCGTTGTTGCAGGAATTGCCTGTGCATCAAAGTCTGGCGCGGGTCTTCACCTGTGTCGGGCAGGACGGATTCTGGCGGGCGCTGGTCGATACCTTGCGCCTGCTGGTGCCGATGGATAACGCCTTGGTCGCGGTGATGAAGGCGGGCCAGGCGCCGCAATTGCTGATTGATATCGACAGCAAGGGCGCTGTCGAGGAGCAGGAAAACCTCGCCGATTACACCGCCGGCATGTACCTGCTCGATCCGTTTTATCAGGCCGCTTCGGCGGGGCTCGCTGATGGCTTGCACAGCCTGGCGTCGGTGGCGCCTGACCAGTTTTTGCAGAGCGAGTACTACCAGAGCTACTTCCACTCGGTGGTAGGCGCGGATGAGTTGCAGTTCATGATTAACGTTGATGGCAGCGTGTTGGGCTTATCGATGGGCCGTTCGACGCCGTTCGAAATGGCCGAGCAGGGCCGGCTGCTGTGTGTGCGCGACTGGGTGCTGGCAGCGATGCGCCGGCATCTTCAGCTAATGCCGCCGCAAGGAGCGGTTGCTGAAGTGCTGGTCGGCGATCTGGCGACGTTGCTGGATCGTTTTGATGCGCGGCTGACGGTGCGTGAAAACGACACGGCGCGGCTGATCTTGCAGGGTTTCTCGAGTAAGGCGATCGCCCAGCAGATGGGGATTTCGCCGGAAACGGTGAAAGTGCATCGGCGCAATCTCTATCAAAAGCTCAATGTCACCGGACATGGTGAGCTGTTCGCCCTGGTGCTGCGCCCGAACTGACTCTCCACCCCCCTGTAGGAGCTGCCGAAGGCTGCGATCTTTTGATCTTGTTTTTAAGAGATCAGGATCAAAAGATCGCAGCCTTCGGCAGCTCCTACAGGGATTTTGGTTGTGTCAGGAAGTGCGTTTGAAGACCAGGGCTTTAAGGCCGCTTTCGGGATCGATGTCGGGAAATTCCGGCGGGTTTTCCAGCCGCTGTTCAAAGCGCAAACTCGGCGCTTCCTGCGTCACGCCATCAATCAAAAAGTCCGAACCAAACGCGGGGTCATTCATGCAGGCCAGCACCGTGCCGTCCGCCGTCAGCAACTCCGGCAGACGGCGCAACACGCGCTGATAATCCTTGGTCAGCAAAAAACTGCCTTTCTGAAACGACGGCGGGTCGATGATCACCAAATCGTACGGGCCGCTGTTGATCACCTTGCCCCAGGACTTGAACAGGTCGTGGCCGAGGAAGCTGACTTTGCCGGTGTCATGGCCATTCAAACGGTGATTGTCGCGACCACGGCTGAGCGCGGCGCGGGACATGTCCAGATTGACCACATGGCTGGCGCCACCCTCAATGGCCGCCACGGAGAAACCGCAGGTGTAGGCGAACAGGTTCAGCACGCGCTTGCCGTCGGACTGTTCGCGCACCCAGTTGCGCCCGTAACGCATGTCGAGAAACAGCCCGGCGTTCTGCTTTCGGCCCAGGTCGACGCGGTATTGCAGACCGCCCTCGACGATGGTCATTTCATCGATCTCATCGCCCAACAGCCATTCGGCGGTGCTCTGCGGCAGATAACGGTGCTGGATCAGCAACGTGTGCGCTTTGGACTGCTGCCATTCGGCCGAAGAAGTGATGTCGAGCAACACGCGCTTGAGATCTTGCAGTTGCTCCGGCGCCGGCTCCTTGAACAGCGACACCAGCACCACGCCTTGCAGCCAGTCCACCGTGACCTGTTCCAGCCCCGGCCAGCAACGCCCGCGCCCATGAAACAAGCGACGGGTTTCGCCCGGTGCGCTGGCGAGTGCCGGCAGCAAATGGGCGTGGAGGGTGGCGAGGGCTTCAGGGTTCATCGGTCACGGTCGGCAAGCAAATGGGCCGGCATTTTAACCACAATTACGCCACTTCGAACGTTTGTCTCAGGATTGCCAATCCGACCATTTGGAAAACTCCTGTATCAAAAATGAATTTCTACAGAACGCGCTGCTCATACCAGATAAGCAGCGGATTCAAGCCGCTAAATCGTTAATGCTATTCAGGGAGTGCAGTTTCATGTGCCCATCACCAACGGCGGACGCGCACCTTCCTGGCGGGTTGATTCTGGTAGTTGAGGATGATCCGTTGATTCTGGAGTTTCTTTGCGAAATTCTTCAGGAGGAAGGTTTCAAGGTCGAGCCGCATAGCAGCGCCGACGCAGCCAAGTTATATCTGGACGAGCACGCGCCGGAAGTGAATCTATTGCTGACCGACATCACCATGCCCGGCACCCTCAACGGCGCCGATCTGGCCAACCTGGTCGGCGATCGCTGGCCGGACAAACCGGTGATGGTCATGTCCGGTTATGAAACGCCGGAGACGTCTGGGGTCAAGCACTCGGTCGCGTTCATCAAGAAACCCTGGGCGATCGGCCAGTTGCTCGATTGCGTCGAGAGTGCCTTCAAGTCCAAGGCTCCGCGTCTGCACTGACAAGTGCTACATTGCCGGGCAAATTTGCCCGGCCCTTGCCAGAGGATGCGACCCTTTGTCTGCTCACAATGATCTTTTCGACCGCGCGTTTGGCGCGTTCCTGTTCGACATGGACGGTACCGTCCTCAACTCCATCGCCGCCGCCGAGCGGATCTGGTCAGCCTGGGCCGTGCGCCATGGCGTCGATGTCGAGGCGTTTCTGCCGACCATTCATGGCGCACGGGCGATCGACACGATCAATCGCCTGAACCTGCCGGGCGTGGACGCGGAGGCACAAGCGGCGTTTATTACCGCAGCGGAGATCGAGGATGTTGAAGGCATTGTCGAGATTCCGGGGGCGGCGGCGTTTCTCAATCAATTGCCAAAGGATCGTTGGGCCATGGTGACGTCGGCGCCGCGCGATCTGGCATTGCGGCGGATGGCGGCGGCGGGGATTCCCGAGCCGGCGGTGATGATTACGGCTGAGGATGTGAAGGCGGGCAAGCCGGATCCGGCGGGTTATCTGCTGGCGGCTAAACGCTTGGGGCTGGAACCGGCGGATTGTCTGATTTTTGAGGATGCTGCCGTTGGGATTCAAGCCGCTGAAGCGGCGGGCGCGTCGTTGATGATCATCACCACGACGCATCAGCATCAGCTTGAAACCGAGCACGCGACACTGGCCAGTTACGACGCGATCCGCGTCCAAATCGACAACGACGGCCTGCACCTACAGCCTGCCTGAAGCTGTCCCCCTGTAGGAGCTGCCGAAGGCTGCGATCTTTTGATCTTGTTTTTTTAAAAGACCAAGATCAAAAGATCGCAGCCTTCGGCAGCTCCTACAGGGGGTGCGGCGTTAGTAGACACCCGGTAACAAGCGCCAGCTCCGGGCGCAGTAGGCGTCATACTCGGCGCCAAACTGCCCGCGCAGCAGCGCCTCTTCTGAATGAATACGCGCGATCAACGGGATCAACGTCAGCGCCGCCAGCAGCAACCCGACGGTTGAACGAAACGCCAACGCCCATCCCAGCGCATTCACCACCAACCCCAGATAACTCGGGTTGCGCAGGTGTTGATAAATCCCATCGGTCACCAACCGATGCCCCGGCTGAATCGCCACCAACCCACTGAACCGGTGGCCCAAGACAAACACCGGCCACAAGCGCAGCGCCCCGCCAATGATGAACAACAACGCGCCAAGCCAGCGCACACCTTCGCCGCCAAACGTCCAGAAATTCAGCCGATCGCAGTAAGCCGGCAGAAAACCGCTGAGCAAACCAATCACGCCAAACGCCGGAAGCACCCAGCGATTGGCGCGATCCTCGCGTTCGCCGGAACTCAGGTTGACCTCGGTAAACATCGACGCGATCACCATCGCCACAGTGGCCAGCGCGACCACCACCAGCGAGCCGTGGGAAAAGAACATCCCCACGCCACCAATGCCCCACACCGCCAGGCCCAGATAGGCGAGGGTGGCGAGCACGGCGACCACGGTCATTTGCGCTGACATTCTCATGGCGTTCTCACGGCGGCATACACACTCTTGCAGTGTAGATCCCCGTAGGAGCTGCCGAAGGCTGCGATCTTTTGATCTTGTTTTTAGAAGAACAGGATCAAAAGATCGCAGCCTTCGGCAGCTCCTACAGTCATTGGCGGTGCACACAGAATTTGCGTATGCCGGCAATTCCTGTGGGAGCGAGCCTGCTCGCGAATGCGGTGGCTCAGTCAATATTGCCGGTAACGGGCAGACCGCTTTCGCGAGCAGGCTCGCTCCCACAAGGGACAGGTTGTGCGGCGGTGAGGACTTTGCGGAAAGTTTCCACCAACGGCCGCAAATTGATCCGGTGCCAAGCCGCCCACAACGGTGTGGTAAACGCCAGCCACGGCACCTCGCGCAGCACCACTCCCGGCGGCGCGTTATGGCTCAGGCCTTTCTGAATCATCGCAATTCCCAGCCCCGATGCCACCAGCCCCAGCGCGGTAAATGGCTCAGTCGCCTGCATGCGCACATCCGGCGTAAACCCTGCGCGGATGCAGGCGCTGACAAACTCATCACTCGCATCCTGACGTGGCTGCACGCCGATCCATTCCTGATCCGCCAGATCCTGCGGGCTCAACACCGCCTGCTGCGCCAGCGGATGCTGTTCCGGCAGCGCCAGCAGCATCGGATCATCCAGCACCTGAAAACCCAGTAGATCCGCGTCGTCATCGGTCGGCGGCTCACTCACCAATGCGATATCGAGACTACGCTGACGCAGGCCTTCGAGTTGCTCGGCGGAACTCAAGTTGTACAGCGCGACGTGGACATTCGGCCGATCGACCCGCAACACACGCAAGGCATTGGGCAAAACCCCGGCGTGCATGGCGTTCTCGATATAGCCGATGCACAAACCGCCTTCTTCGCCACGACCCAAGCGTTTACCGAGGGATTCGAGGCGATTGGCGTGCGTGAGCAGTGCGCGGGTTTCGGCGAGAAAGGTCTGGCCATCGCGGGTCAGGCGAATGCGCTGCTGGCTGCGTTCGAACAGCGTCAGGCCGAGGCGCTCTTCAAGCTGAGCGATCTGCCGGCTCAGTGGCGACTGGGAAATATGCAGCCGTTCGGCGGCGCGGCCGACGTGTTCTTCCTCGGCGACGGCGACGAAGTAGCGCAATTGGCGGATGTCGATCATGTCAGACCTATAGGGACTCAAGTGCTGCGCATTATGTCTTGGACGGTCTCGGTGTCGCAATCTAGGATCTGCTCAACGGTCACGCAGACCACCAACGAATGAGGACAATCCGATGAGTTTGAAAGACAAACTGCCCGGCCAACTGGGCTTCGGCACCGCACCACTGGGCAACATGTTCCGCGCCATTCCCGAAGCAGAAGCGCAGGCCACTGTGCATGCTGCGTGGGATGCCGGCGTGCGTTACTTCGACACCGCACCGTTTTACGGCTCGGGCCTGTCGGAAATTCGCCTCGGCGAAGCCTTGAAGCAATACAAGCGCGACGACTATGTGCTGAGCAGCAAGGTTGGCCGGGTGATTCTCGATGAAGTCGAAGACGCTGCAGCCCGCGATCTCGGCGAAAAAAGCGGCGTGTTCGAACACGGTCGCCCGAACAAAATCGTCAATGACTACAGCGCCGACGCGACCCTGCGCTCGATTGAAGACAGCCTCAAGCGTCTGCAAACCGATCGCCTCGACATCGTCTGGGTACACGACATCGCTCAGGACTTTTACGGCGATCAATGGCTGGAATACTTCAATCAGGCTCGTACTGGCGCGTTCAAAGTGCTGACCCGTTTGCGCGAAGAAGGCGTGATCAAGGGCTGGGGCCTGGGCGTGAACAAAGTCGAACCGTGCGAGTTGACCCTTGATCTGACCGAAGCGCAGCCTGATGGCTTCCTGCTGGCCGGGCGCTACACGCTGCTCGATCACGAACGTCCGTTGCAACGTTTGATGGACTCGGCGCTGGCGCAGAATGTCGAAATCGTCGTCGGCGGCCCATACAGCTCGGGCATTCTGGCCGGTGGTTCGCACTTTGAATACCAGAAAGCCAGCCCGGAAGTGATCGCTAAAGTTGAACAGATCAAACGCATCGCCGCCGCTTACAACGTTGATGTGAAAGCCGCCGCGCTGCAATTTTCGTTGGCCAATCCTGCCGTTGCTGCGGTGATTCCCGGCGCGAGCAAACCCGGCCGCATCGCTGAAGATGTCGCGGCGTTGTCGGCGGTGATTCCTGCCGGTTTCTGGCAGGCCATGCGTGAGGCAAAACTGGTTTCTGAACGCGCACCATTACCCATCGATGAGGTGAAAGCATGAAGATTGATCTGAGTGGAAAACTGGCCATCGTCAGCGGCAGCACCGCTGGGATCGGTCTGGGCATCAGCCAGTCGCTGGCCGAAGCCGGCGCCACGGTGGTGGTGATCGGCCGCGACAACGGCAAGGTCGAGCAGGCGTTGGCGAGCATTCGCGAGAAAGTGCCGGGCGCGCAATTACGCGGTCTGGCGGCCGACCTCGGCACGGCGGAGGGCGCGCAGACACTGTTCGCCGCCGAACCGCGCGCGGACATTCTGGTGAATAATCTTGGCATCTTCGACGCCGTCGATTTCTTCGAAGCGCCGGACAGCGAGTGGACCCGTTTCTATGAAGTCAACGTGATTTCCGGCGTGCGCCTGGCGCGGCATTACGTGCCGGCAATGGTCGAGCAGGGCTGGGGGCGGGTGATCTTTCTGTCCTCGGAATCCGGGGTGGCGACGCCGGCCGACATGATCAATTATGGCGTGACGAAAAGCGCCAACCTCGCGGTGTCCCACGGTTTGGCCAAGCGCTTGGCGGGCACTGGTGTCACGGTGAACGCGATTTTGCCGGGGCCGACGTTCACCGATGGCCTGCAAGACATGCTCAAGGATGCCGCCGCCGAGTCTGGCCGCAACTTGCGCGATGAGGCCGACGCCTTTGTGCTCAAGGCTCGCCCGACCTCGATCATTCAGCGTGTTGCGGATGTTGAAGAAGTCGCGCACCTGGTGACTTACATTGCTTCGCCGTTGTCCTCGGCTACCACGGGCGCTGCGTTGCGCGTCGATGGCGGCGTGGTCGACAGCCTGACTATTTGAATTCTTGAGAGAGACGTTTATCCATGGCATCTGCATCTGCACATATCGACATCCCGGCCTCGGCCGATCAGGTCTGGCAATTGATCGGCGGCTTCAACACGCTGCCGGACTGGCTGCCGTTCATTCCCAAAAGTGAACTGAGCGACGGCGGCCGTGTTCGCACCTTGCAAACCGCTGACGGCGCCGTGGTGATCGAACGCCTGCAAGCGTTCGATAACGCCGCCAAGACCTACAGTTACTCGATTGAACAGGCACCGTTTCCGGCAACGGATTATCTGGCGACGATCAAGGTTGAAGCTCAGGGGCAGGGCGCACGGGTCACGTGGTCAGGGCGCTTCACCGCCAAAGGCGTGAGCGATGAAGAAGTGGTGGCGCTGTTCACCGGCATCTACCAGGGCGGCCTCGAAGCCCTGCGGGCCAACTACCCAACCTGATCATCCACCATAAAAACCTGTGGGAGCGGGCAAGCCCGCTCCCACATGGATCGCATGTGCGCCCCGGATTATGTGTACAGCCGAGATCCCTGTAGGAGTGAGCCTGCTCGCGATAGGGGTGAGTCAGACGATACATTTGTTGCCTGACACACCGCCATCGCGAGCAAGCTCAGCTCCTACACTGATTTGTGGTGTGCACGGGATTTTTTGTGCGACTAAGAACCCTGTAGGAGCCGAGCTTGCTCGCGAAAGCGGAGGGTCAGACGATACATTTGTTGCCTGACACACCGCCTTCGCGAGCAAGCTCAGCTCCTACACTGATTTGTGCTGTGCCCGGGATTTTTTGTGCGACTAAGAACCCTGTAGGAGCCGAGCTTGCTCGCGAAAGCGGAGGATCAAACGATACATTTGTTGCCTGACACACCGCCTTCGCGAGCAAGCTCAGCTCCTACATTGATTTGTGGTGTGCACGGGATTTTTTGTGCGACTAAGAACCCTGTAGGAGCCGAGCTTGCTCGCGAAAGCGGAGGATCAGACGATACATTTGTTGCCTGACACACCGCTTTCGCGAGCAGGCTCACTCCCACATTGATTGCATTCCAAATGAACTTCAGGAATGGGTGATCAGGCTCTGCCGGCAGTCGAGCACCAGTTTCGCGCCGCCGAGGTCGCTGGTGCCGACTTCAAGGTTGAAGCCGTGCAAGCTGACAATCGCCGCAACGATCGAAAGCCCTAATCCGAACCCGCTCTGCGGCTGCCCACCCTCGGTGCGATAGAAACGCTGGAACACCGCCTCACGCTCTGACTCGGCAATCCCCGGCCCCGAATCGTGCACTTCGATGCGCGTATGCCCTGCGTCATTCACACCGCGCAAAATCACCGTGCCACCCGCCGGGGTGAATTTGATCGAGTTGCTCAACAGGTTCGCCAGCGCCTCAAACAACAACGCCCGGTCGCCATTCAGCGCCGGCAATGTTTCCGGCATGTTCAGTTCGAAATGCAGCTCATCTTCTTCAGCCAGCGGCAGATAAAACTCATGCAGTTCCTGCAGCAATTGCACCGGATCCAGCTCGACAAAACCGGAGCGGCGCTGGCGATCTTCCAGTTCGGAAATCCGCAACAAACCACGAAACCGCGCCATCAGCGTATCCGCTTCGGCCAGTACCAAATCCAGTTGCGCTGCTTCCTGCGAGCCTTCACCCGCCTGTTGCTGCATGCGATACAACTGCGCGCGCAAGCGGGTCAACGGTGTGCGCAAGTCATGGGCGATGTTGTCGCAAACCCCCTTGACCTCGTTCATCAAACGCTCGATGCGCTCAAGCATGGCGTTGACGATGGCGGCGAGCATGTCCAGTTCATCGCGGCGGTTGGACAGTGGCAGGCGATGGGTCAAGTCGCCCGCGACGATCGCCTGAGCGCTGTCCTGAATCGCTCTGATCCGCCGCAAAGGTCGGCGTCGCAGCAAGTGCCAACCGGCGATCCCCGGCAGAATCGTGAATGACACCCCCCAGAACAACGCATGCAAAATGATCCGCGTCACCGCGAACAGCGAACCGTTGTCGCGCAGTAGCACCAGCCAGCGGCCGTCGCGGGTCTGCGTGGCGACGGCATCGCAACTGTCGTTGGGCAGGGTCGGATCATCGGAGCCCGCGCAGTCGGCGAGCATGTGAATCTTGCCGTCCAGCGGCAGACCTTCGGGGATTTGTTGCAGGGCGCCGCCAAGGTAGCGGCCTTCGACGTCGAACAGGCCATAAGCGTCGATGCCACGAATGTCGAAAGTCATGCTCGCGGCGAGGGCGTCTTCCAATTGTTCGCCGCGAAAGTGCGAGAACAGATGCTGACGTTGCATCAGCGAATGCTTGGCGAGGTTATCGAGGTAGCTGGACACCTCGTAATACATGACCCCCATGAGGATCGCGCTCCAGGCCACGAACAACGAACTGTACAGCGCCAGCAAGCGGCTGCTGGAAGAGCGCCAGCCGTCAGACGGGTTCGGCAATGACATAACCGGAGCCCCGTACCGTGCGGATCAGTGGAACATTGCCCACCGCGTCGATTTTCTTGCGCAAGCGGCCGATGTGCACGTCGATCAGGTTGGTGCCCGGGTCGAAGTGATAGCCCCAGACCTCTTCGAAAATCATCATCCGCGACAGAATCTGGCCGCTGTTGCGCATCAGAAATTCGAGCAATTTATATTCGGTCGGCAGCAGCGTCAGCACTTGTTCGGCGCGGCGTGCTTCGTGGCTGATCAAATCCAGCTCAAGGTCGGCGACTTGCAACGTGGTCGGTGGCGTATCGGCGCTGCTTTGGCGGCGCAACAGCACTTCAACCCGCGCGGCCATCTCATCGGTGGCGAACGGTTTGGTCAGGTAGTCATCACCACCGGCGCGCAAACCGCGCACGCGTTCATCGACATCGGAGAGGGCGCTGATCATCAGAATCGGCGTGGACACGCCCATGGTGCGCAGCGTTGTGACGATGGCCAGGCCATCCAGTTCGGGCAGCATGCGATCAAGTGTGATCAGGTCGTAGTTGCCGCTGACGGCACGGTCCAGGCCTTCTCGGCCATTGTCGACCCAATCCACGTCGAGGCCATGGCTGCTCAGTTCGGCAACGATTTCCCGGGCGGTCACGGCGTCGTCTTCGATGGTCAAAATGCGAGTCATGGGCAGGCCTGCTGATCGGTTGAAACGGAATGGCAGCATTTTGCCAAGATTTTTGCCTGACGCTTTAAATTAACTTTCATGTAGGGGCTGTCAGAAACGCAGATTCGCTTGCTGCGGATCAATGCAGACTAATGCATAAAACCCGCTGTAATTCACAGCTTGTTGCAATTTGCATGGTCTTAGGAAGTTCATTCTTTGTAACCGATTGAAAATAAACGATTTATTTAATATCTGCATCTGGCACGGTCGCTGCAATTCCTCTCTCGAACGAGTTGTAACACCATTTTTCATGCCTGGAGCAGAACAACAATGAATAGATCCTCTGATGGGTTTTATCCTGCCTTTGAAGGAGATTCGAGCAACGTCTCAGGGGTGTCCTGGGGCGCGATCTTCGCTGGCGCGGCGGCGGCTGCGGCATTGTCGTTGATCCTTGTACTGCTCGGTTTCGGTCTGGGTTTCTCCGCTGTTTCACCGTGGGCCGGGGAGGGCGTGAGTGCCAAGGGCCTGGGTATTTCAACAATCGTGTGGCTGGCGGCGACGCAGATTATCGCTTCCGGCATGGGCGGTTATGTGGCCGGGCGTCTGCGCGTCAAGTGGGCGAACATGCACGGTGACGAGGTGTACTTCCGCGACACCGCGCACGGTTTCCTCGCCTGGTGTGTGGCAACGTTGGTCACCGCAACATTAGTGGTCGGCTCGGTCAGCAGCATTGTCAGCGGCGGTGTGCAGGCCGGTGCCAGCGTGGCGGGCGGTGCAGCCAGTGCCATGACCCAGGCGGCCGGTACCGCTGCGGCGAACACCGACAGCAACCAGTACGGTTACTTCATCGACAGCCTGTTCCGTGATGATCGCCCGGCTTCGGTCAGCGATGACGCTGCCCACGGCGCCGTGGCCCGCATCTTCGCGCAAAGCCTGGCCAACGGTCAGCTGAGTGCCGAGGACCGTACCTACCTGGCGCAGTTGGTCGCTCAACGTACTAACTTGTCGCAGGCTGATGCCGAGCGCCGTGTAGATGAAGTCTATGCCCGCACTCAGAAAGCCATCGCCGACGCCAAAGTCAAAGCTCAACAAGCGGCTGACACCGCTGCGAAAGTCGCTGCCTGGACTTCGCTGTGGATGTTCATCGCGCTGCTGGCCGGTGCCTTCTTCGCCAGCCTCGCGGCCACCTTTGGCGGTCGTCGTCGCGATGCAGTCGAGTACGTTGAAGTCGATACCTACACCACGACCACTCCAGTCCGTTAAACAAGGAGCATCACCATGCGCTCACTTCTACTGTTTTTTCTCGGCGTACCGATCCCGATCATCATCCTGATTGCGCTGTTCGTACACTGATCTATTGGGGCTTATGCCTCGGCCGCTTGCACCTTCGGGTGCAAGCGGCTTTTTCGTTTCTGCCTGAATGACCGGCTACCGATCTGGGTCAATATTTCCCTCTGGAATATTCACTAACGTATTTGATCCAGACCTTGGCTGGGCGTGAGCTACAGTGCAACAGGCGCAAGTACTGCGCTGACGTAGTAGCCGAAGCGACGCACGAATCAAATGAAGTGAACACGTCGACACGCTGTAGTACAGCAAGGAGCGGACGCACAACTCCCCTGAACTTTTCACGGATGAATTGCAATGCACTGCCTAGTAAGAACCTTCGATATCCAGCCCTTGGCGCAGGCGGATATGACTGTCCATATCAACGGCCAGGCGGTCGATGCCGCCATCGGCGAAACCGTCCTCAGCGTCATTCAAGCCCTCGGCATGCGCCAGATCGCACGCAACGACCATGAGCAGATCAGCGGTGCCTACTGCGGCATGGGCGTGTGCCAGTGCTGTCTGGTGAAAATCGATGGCCGGCACAAGCGCCGCGCCTGCCAGACGGTAGTGCGCGACGGTATGCAAATTGAAACTCAAGTCAACCGCATCACTGCGCAGGAGGTCGTATGAACCTGCATCCGGTGATTGTTGGCGGTGGGCCGGCGGGCATGGCCGCGGCCATTGAACTGGCTCGCCACGGCGTGCGCTGCACGGTGCTGGAAGAGGCTTCGCGTCTGGGCGGTGTGGTCTATCGCGGGCCATTGCGCGACGGCGTGCAACTGGATTACCTCGGGCCGCAGTACGCGGAAGCGCTGGGCAAATTGCACGGTGAATTTCAGCAGCATGCCGGGTTGATCGACGTTCGTCTCAACCACCGCGTGGTCGGCGCTGAGGGTACACGAGCATTGGTAGTGCTTGATGGCGACGAACAGTTGCACGAAATCCAATACCCACAATTGTTGCTCGCGGCCGGTTGCCACGAACGCAGCGTGCCGTTTCCTGGCTGGACGCTACCGGGCGTGATCATGCTCGGCGGCCTGCAGTTGCAGATTAAAAGTGGCGTGGTCAAACCCCAAAGCCCCGTGATCATTGCCGGCACCGGGCCCCTGCTGCCGTTGGTGGCGACGCAACTGCATGCGTCCGGCGTCAAGGTGTCTGGCGTTTATGAGGCCTGTGCGTTCGGCAAGATCGCCCGGGAGAGTCTGGCGCTGCTGAACAAACCACAGCTTTTTCTCGACGGGTTGAGCATGCTGGCCTATCTGAAACTGCATGGCATTCCGATGCACTACGGCTGGGGCGTGGTCGAAGCCCACGGCGAGGGCGGGCTGAAAAGCGTCAGCGTCGCGCCGTACTCGGCCACTTGGGAGCCGGACATGGCCAGCGTCGAGCGTTTTGAAGCGCAGACATTGGCCGTCGGTTACGGCTTTATCCCGCGTACGCAGCTCAGTCAGCAAATGGGCCTGGATCACGGTTTCAGTGACGACGGTTATCTGCGTGCCCATTCGAATATCTGGCAGCAAAGCAATCAGCCCCACGTGCATCTGGCCGGTGACATGGGCGGGATTCGCGGCGGTGAAGCGGCGATGCTCGCCGGCAAAATTGCCGCCACGTCGATCCTCTTGCAACGCGGCGTCTTCGAAGAGGAACTGGCGCAGATTCGCCGCGACCGCTTTCTGAGCAAACTCAAAGCCATTGTGCGGTTTCGCGCGGCGGTCGATCGCTACACCGAACGCGGGGTTGGCCAAACGGCATTGCCCGCGGCCGACACGGTTATCTGCCGCTGCGAACACGCCACCCGTGCCGACATCGATCTGGCGCTGGAGCAAGGCGTGCAAGACATCGCCAGTCTGAAAATGCGCACCCGCGTGAGCATGGGCGATTGTCAGGGGCGCATGTGCGTCGGCTATTGCAGCGACAGGCTGCGCCAAGCCACCGGGCGCAAGGACGTCGGTTGGCTGCGCCCGCGTTTCCCGATTGATCCGATTCCCTTTTCCGCGTTTCAGTCCGTCGGCACGGAGGCCGTTTCCCATGAGTAAGTTCTACGACGTGATCATCGCCGGCGGTGGCGTGATCGGCGCGTCCTGCGCCTATCAATTATCAAAACGCAAAAATCTTAAAGTCGCGCTGATCGACGCCAAGCGCCCGGGTAATGCGACGCGTGCTTCGGCCGGCGGTTTGTGGGCGATCGGCGAGTCGGTCGGCCTCGGTTGCGGGGTGATCTTTTTTCGCATGATGTCGGCCAACCGCAAGCGCGAAACCCAAGGCGCCGCTGTTGCAGTCGACTCGAGCACGCCGCACATTCTGCCGCCGTCATTCTTCGACTTTGCCCTGCAATCCAACGCGCTGTACCCGGCGCTGCACCGTGAGTTGAAGGACAACCACGGAATGGATTTCAAGTTCGAAAAAACCGGGCTGAAATTCGTTATTTATGACGATGAGGATCGGTTGTACGCCGAGCATATCGTCGGCTGCATTCCGCATCTGGCCGATCAAGTGCGCTGGCTGGATCGGGCCGAGTTGCGCGCAGCTGAACCGAGCGTCAGTCACGAAGCACGCGGGGCGCTGGAGTTTCTCTGCGACCATCAGGTCAGCCCGTTCCGTCTCGCCGATGCCTACACCGAAGGCGCGCGGCAGAACGGCGTCGATATCTACGTCAACACTAACGTGACCGGCGTGTTGCATCACGGTTCGCGGGTGACCGGCGTGCAAACGGCGGAAGAAGGCGTGTTCCACTGCAAAACCCTGATCAACGCGGGCGGTGCCTGGGCGGCAGATTTGAGCGAGTGGGCGACCGGCATCCGTATTCCGGTAAAACCGGTGAAGGGCCAGATTCTGCTGACCGAACGCCTGCCGAAAATCCTCAACGGCTGCCTGACCACCAGCGATTGCTACGTGGTGCAAAAGGACAACGGTGAAATCCTGATTGGCAGCACCACCGAAGACAAAGGCTTCGACGTCACCACCACCTATCCGGAAATAGCCGGGCTGGTGCAGGGCGCGGTGCGCTGTTTGCCAGAGCTCAAGGATGTGAACCTGAAACGCACATGGGCGGGATTGCGCCCGGGTTCGCCGGATGAGTTGCCGATTCTGGGGCCGATGCGCGGCGTGCAAGGGTATTTGAATGCCTGCGGGCACTTCCGCACCGGCATTCTGACCTCGGCGATCACCGGCGTGTTGCTGGACAAACTGGTCAATGATGAACCGTTGCCGTTGGACATCACGCCGTTTCTGGCTGATCGGTTTGAAGCAGTGCCGGTCAAGCAAGCCCTGGAACTCGAACTGGCCTGACACAATCCTCCTGTAGGAGCTGCCGAAGGCTGCGATCTTTTGATCTAGATCTTTAAAATCAGAGTCAAAAGATCGCAGCCTTCGGCAGCTCCTACAGGGTTGGGTGATCACATTATTTCGGTATTGAACACGGGCTCAGGGCTTACGCGATTCCTCTTCCAACTGATCCGACTCAAACAGCCGCGCCAGCTCCGCTCTGGCTTCCTGGGCGGTTTGCAGCACCTTGGCCATGTCGTCGTAAACCGCATGTTGCGCTTCCAGTACCTGTTCGTCGTGATGCTTGAAGCGTTTGATCCGCGCATCAGCCTGCGCTTGCGTCAACCCAAGCCCCACCAACGTGCGCCGGCTCATTTCCAGACTTGAGTAGTACGTTTCACGAATCGCCTCAGCGCCGACATCCACCAAGCGGTGAACATGCTGACGGTTACGCGCCCGGGCGATGATTTTCATGTGCGGATACAGCTTGCGCACCACTTCGGCGGTCTTGATGTTGGTCTCCGGATCGTCCGTGGCAATCACGAAATATTCCGCCTCGCCAACCTTCGCCGCGTTGAGAATTTCCGCGCGCATCGGGTCGCCGTAGAACACCGGCACACCGCCGAAGCTGCGCGACAGTTCGATGGTTTCCACCGACGTGTCGAGGGCGACAAACTTGATGTTCTGCGCACGCAAAATCCGCGCGACTATCTGACCCATCCGTCCCATGCCAGCGATCACCACGCGCGGGCTGTCGGTATCAATCTCGCGGAATTTCTCCGGTACTTCCACCGGCTGCACTTTCGGGCTGACCATTTTTGCGCAGATCAACAACAGCAGCGGGGTCACCGCCATCGACAGGGTGATGGTCAGTACCAGCAAATCATACAGGCGCGGATCGAACAGGTTCTGATCGCGTCCGATCTTGAACACCACAAAGGCAAACTCACCGCCAGCCGCCAACACGATACCGAGACGAATCGCACTGACCTTGTTCAGTCCGCCGGCCAAGCGTCCCACGATAAACAACAGTGGCAGTTTCAGACCAATCAACAGCAGCGTCAGCCCCAGTACAGTAATTGGCGCACTGAGCAGCAAACTGAGGTTGGCGCCCATGCCGACGCTGATGAAAAACAGACCGAGCAGCAAGCCTTTGAACGGTTCGATCTGCGCTTCCAGCTCATGGCGATATTCCGAATCCGCCAACAGCAGGCCGGCGAGAAACGCGCCCAGTGCCATCGACACGCCGACCAGATCCATCAGCCACGCCGTGCCGATCACCACCAGCAACGCGGTGGCGGTCGAGACTTCCGGCAGTCCGGTTTTCGCGACAATACGAAACACCGGGCGCAACAGATAACGGCCGCCGACCACGACCACGGCAATACTGCCCAGCACCTGTAAACCGTGGTTCAAGTCTTGAGCGGCGCTGGTGGTGTGATCGCCGCCGGCCAGCATTGGCACCAGCGCAATCAACGGGATCGCCGCAATGTCCTGAAACAGCAAAATCGCAAACGCCAGCCGACCGTGAGGGCTGGTCAGCTCCTTGCGTTCGGCCAGGCTTTGCAGGCCGAACGCCGTTGACGACAAGGCCAGACCGAGGCCGAGCACAATCGCGCTGTTGAGCGGTTGGCCGAAGGCGAACAACGCCAACACACCGATCACCGAGGCCGTCAGCAGCACCTGCGCCAGGCCAACGCCGAACACCGATTTACGCATCACCCACAACCGTCGCGGCGACAGCTCAAGGCCGATGATGAACAGCAACAACACCACGCCCAATTCAGAAATATGGCTGACGCTTTGCGGGTTACCGATCAGCCCCAGCACGGACGGGCCGATGATCACCCCGGCAAACAGATAACCGAGCACAGCGCCCAATTGCAGACGTTTGGCCAAAGGCACGATAAGCACCGCCGCCAATAGAAAGACGACGATGGCTTGTAACAAATTGCCTTCATGGGGCATGGGTTTACTCCTGACAACGGTACGGCGAATGCGGCAAGGATAAGGGCTGGCTGCTCGACGCACCACAAAACCGAGCATCGCATCCCTTGGACACACCCTGTAGGAGCTGCCGAAGGCTCGGGCCGCGATCGGACGATCTTTTGATCTTTGTTTCGCCTCCAAAAATGAAAGATCAAAAGATCGCAGCCTTCGGCAGCTCCTACAGGGATCCAGATGTGCTCTGTAATAATTTGCTTCAATTGGTTACATTTATAACCCCTGCGTATCAATCCCTGCGAGTCCGCCATGGCCATCAACTTCGACCTCAACGACCTGCAAGCCTTTCGCGCGGTGGTCGAGCAGGGCAGTTTTCGCAAGGCCGCCGACACCGTGCGACTGTCGCAACCAGCCCTGAGCCGGCGCATCGAAAAGCTCGAAGACGCCCTCGGGGTAAAGCTGTTCGAGCGCACCACTCGCAAAGTCAGCCTGACTCAGGCCGGACGCGGGTTTCTGCCCAGCGTCGAGCGTTTGCTGGATGATCTGGATGTTGCGCTGCTCGGCATCAGCGAAGTCGCCTCGACCCGATTGGGCCACGTCACCGTCGCCTGCGTGCCGTCTGCCGCGTACTTCTTCATGCCGCGCGTGGTCGCCCGCTATCACCAGCAATTTCCGCGAATCAAGGTCAAAGTCCTCGACTCCAGCGCCCACGATGTCCTAACCGCCGTGGTCAACGGCGAGGCGGATTTCGGTTTGAGTTTTATGGGCACGCAGGATGCCAAAGTTGATTTCGAACCGCTTGTGCAGGAGTGCTACGTGGTCGCTTGTCGCCGCGATCACCCGTTGGCCGGGCGCAGCAGCGTGACGTGGGACGAGTTTTATCAGCAGGATTACATCTCGCTGGACAAGACCTCGGGCAATCGCTTTTTGCTAGATCAAGCGTTGAGCCGGGTGGTGCCGCAGCGTCAAAGTATCTGCGAAACCCTGCATGTGACGACGATGATCGGTTTGGTGGAGGCCGGGTTGGGCGTGGCGGCGGTGCCGTTGATGGCGATGCCGGGGCCGGATCATCCGATTCTGACGCGGGTGCCGCTGACCGATCCGCAGGTGATGCGCAGCGTCGGCATCATCAAGCGCCGGGATCGTACGTTGACCCCGGCAGCATTGGAACTGGAGCGGCTGGTGGTGGAAATGAAAGTCGTGTCGCCGACCGTCAGCGCTTGACCGAATCCAGCCCGGTCGCTTGCACGTCAGCCTGGGCGGCGGGCGCGGCGAGATAAGCGAGCAAGGCTTTCGCCTCGGCCGGGTGTTCTGCGTTCACCGGAATACCGGCAGCAAAACGCGTCACCGACTGCACCGATTCCGGAATCTTCGCGACAAAACTCACCCCCGGCACCGGCAGCAATTCGCTGACTTGCTGGAAGCCCAGTTGATAGTCGCCAGTGGCAACCACCGAGCCCACCGGGACTTTCGGGATCATCTTCGCTTTCGGTTTCAGTTGATCTTCGATGCCGAGTTTCTTGAACAACTGCTGCTCGATGTACACGCCGCTGGCGCTGTCGGAGTAAGCCACCGACTGTGCGTCGAGCAGGGTTTTCTTCAGGTTGTCGACGTTGCTGATGTCCGGTTTCGCCGCGCCTTCGCGTACCACCAGGCCGATCCGCGAGTCTGCCAGTTCAACGCGGGAAGCCGCGTCGACCTTGCCTTGTTTGATCAAGTCATCGAGGGCATAGCCGACCATGATCACCACGTCGGCGTGTTCACCGCGCGCGAGGCGATTGGGGATCGCTTCCGGCGCCTTGCCCATCGACGGGCCGAGTTGGGTGTCGAGGGTGTTGCCGGTGGCGGCAGCGAATTTCGGGCCGAGGATTTTGTAGGCAGCGGTGAAGCCCCCCGACGTCATCACGTTCAGTTGTTCGGCATGTGCCAGAGCGCTGAACGCGAAGAGGGCGAGGGCGGTGAGGTTGAAGAGTTTTTTCATGGTCATTATTCCTTATGCGGCAACCGGTTGCAGACGGCCGCCCGCGCGGCGATAGAGGTACAGCGTCGCGCACAATGCGCACAGCGCGCCGATGCTCATCCAGTAACCCGGCGCGGCTTTGTCGCCGGTGTACTGAATCAGGAAGGTCGACATGGCCGGGGTGAAACCGCCGAAAATTGCGGTCGCCAGGCTATACGCGAGGGAGAAACCGGCCACACGCACTTCGACCGGCATGATCTCGGTCAGCGCCGGAATCATCGCGCCGTTGTACATGCCGTAGATAAACGACAGCCACAACAGCGACAGCAACATGTGGCTGAAGCTTGGCGCCTGCACCAGATACGACAGCGCCGGATAAGTCGTAGCCAGTGCCAGCAGTGACATCGCGATCAGCACCGGGCGACGGCCGATGCGATCCGACAACATGCCGCCGATTGGCAGCCAGAAGAAGTTCGACACGCCGACCAGCAAAGTCACCAGCAGCGCATCCGAGGTACTCAGGTGCAGCACGGTTTTGCCGAACGTCGGCGCATAAACGGTGATCAGGTAAAACGCGGTGGTGGTCAGGGCGACCATCAACATCCCGCCGAGCACCACCACCCAGTTCTGGCCAAGGGTGCGGAACACTTCGCCCATCTTTGGACGGTGTTTGCGCGCGGCAAACTCTTCGGTTTCCGCCAGATTACGACGCAACAGAAAGATGAACGGCACGATCATGCAACCGACGAAAAACGGAATGCGCCAGCCCCAATCGGCAATCACGTCCGGCGCCATCCACGCGTTCAGCGCGAAGCCCAACGCAGCGGCAACGATGATCGCCACTTGCTGACTGGCCGACTGCCACGCGGTGAAAAAGCCCTTGCGGCCCGGCGTAGCGATTTCGGACAAATACACCGAAACCCCGCCCAATTCCGCACCGGCGGAGAAGCCTTGTAACAGACGCCCGATCAGCACCAGCGCCGGCGCAAACAGGCCGATGGTTTCGTATCCGGGCACCAACACAATCAATATCGTGCCGCTGGCCATGATCGACAACGTGACGATCAAACCCTTACGGCGACCGACGTCATCGATGTACGCACCGAGCACGATTGCCCCCAGCGGACGCATCAAAAAGCCTGCGCCGAACACCGCGAAGGTCATCATCAGGGACGCGAATTCACTGCTCGCCGGGAAAAACACCGACGCGATTTGTGTGGCATAGAAGCCGAACAGAAAGAAGTCGAACTGTTCGAGGAAGTTGCCCGAGGTCACCCGGAAAATGGCGCCGGCCCGCGAGCCGCCGTGAGGGATTGTGGCTGTCATAGCAAAGTACTCCACCGCTTTTATGACGTGCGCCACGGAGAGTCTGCGCACGGATGTTATTGGGGCGGATGGTGGCGCAGGTGTAACAATATGTTAATTGCATTGTTGGCATGCATTGATGTGTAAAGCGGATCAATACCCTTAACGACATCGCACAACCCTGTGGGAGCGGGCTTGCTCGCGAAAGCGGTGTGTCAGTCGCTAGATATATTGCCTGGGCTACCGCATTCGCGAGCAAGCCCGCTCCCACAGTTGATCGGGGTGACCACAGATTTTGCGAGCACCCCGCAATCCTGTGGGAGTCTGGCTTGCCAGCGATGGCGGTCTACGCGTCAGCAGTTGCGACCAGAAACGGTGGCAACGGACAATCGAGCAAATCAGCCACCGCGCGGAAAATTTCCGCCTCAGCCACGGTGATTACGCCGTCATGCATCACACAACGAGTCATCGCGTTGAGCAGGGCGGGCCGCTCTTCCGGCATAAGATGGCGCAGACGCTTGATCGCCGCTTCCAGTCCTGCCAGTTCTTCCAGTTCAATCGGCAGTTCTTCCGGCGGTTCGAACGTCAGTCCTTCCCAGGCAAAATGCAGCGCCTGCAAGGCTGCCTGTTGATTCTGCTGCCCGGCGCGGGCCATGGCGTTGAGCAAAACCAGCAATTGTTCCGCGCATTGGAACAAACCGAACTTGAACTGAACCGCAGGCGCGCCCTCGACATTGCGTTCGACGATGCGCAGCAGTGTCCACTCCAGTAGCTCGGTTTCGTTGTCGGCATTTATCAGCCGGTTCATGGTTTGCTTCATCGCCGCGAAGGGCTTCTTGTCTAGGTGCTTGAGGCTGGAGATAGCGAGATCCAGAAGCGGTACGCGCAGTCCGGGATTGAGCGTCGATAACGGTTCATGTAGCTGGTTGAGGGTGTCGAATATTGTGGTGTCGATATCATCTCGCAGTGCATCGAGTTGAATTGCCGAGAGTGAAGGCGAGCGGGAAATTAGCAATCCATAGACGATGGCCTGTGCGCCACCGGTGCTGTGAGCGGCATCTTTAAGAGTTTGGGGGATGACGCCGATGGTAGAAATGGGAGCCTGATCCGCATTCATCTCGTAAAGCACAGCCATGGCTGAATCAGGAACCATGCTGAAGACGTCAGACAGATGCGGAAAGGTTCGAGGCTCGGTTCGCGCTTGGATTGATCCCGGGATATTGGTAAAACTGCCATCCCAAAGAGGATCAATCCGCCGAATGCGCTCGCCAATATCAGGGTGAGTGGCTAGCTGGTTTTTCAACGGCTTTGCTGAGCCGTCGCTGAAGTACAGATGACTGAACTGCTGGGCTCGTGGTGAACTCAAGGACGAACCTTGACTGGCAATCTTTTTCAGCGCACCGGCAAGGCCCTGGGGGTTGCGCGTAAATTGCACGGCACTGGCATCCGCCAAAAACTCGCGTTGGCGACTGACCGCTGCCTTGATCAGATTGCCAAAGTAACTACCGGCAAAACCGGCCGCGCACAGTATCAGTCCGAGACAAGCCAGTACGAAAACCAACCGGCCATCACGCTTTTCACCCTTGCCGGTATTGGCTAGCCCTGCGAGTAAGGAAGCGCCTGCCAAACCCAGCACCAGTATTCCGTGAACCACTGCCACCAACCGCGTGTTGAGGCGCATATCGCCGTTGTAGATATGGCTGAACTCATGAGCGATGACGCCTTGCAACTCATCGCGAGTCAGCAGTGTTATTGCACCCTGAGTCACACCGATCGCTGCATCTTCGGTCGTGAATCCGGCGGCGAAAGCGTTGATGCTCTCATCCGGCAGCAGGTAAACCGCCGGTACAGGGACACCAGAGGCCAGCGCCATTTCCTCGACTACGTTCATTAACTGGCGCTCTTCCAGCGTGCGCACGTCTTCGTTAACAGAGCGCCCGCCAAGCGTCTGCGCAACGACTTTGCCGCCACCGCGCAGTTGAAAGAATTTGTACAGACTGCCCGCCAGCACAATGCCCGACACCCATGTTGCGGTGAACGCCAACGCACGCCAGGCGGCGCCCATGTCGCTGTTGTGTCGGCGATCAAAGGCGCCGATGACGAAGGGCAGGCTGGTGAGCAGAATCAGGCAGGCAACTGCCATGACCATCAGCAAGATCAGCCGCGCAGTCTGATGTCGAGCCTGACGCTGTTGTTCAAAAAAATTCATGAAGCCATCCGTTGGCAAAGAGGATCAGAACGACACTTTTGGAGCGACCTTGATGGCCAATGTGTCAGCGAATTTAAGGGGAGCGGCATCGGTGCCGTGGCCAAAACTGGTCGCCAGCAGCACCGCCGGAAAACTCTGTTTGAGCGTGTTGTAAGCCATCACCGCATCGTTGTAAGCCTGGCGCGCGAAACTCACTCTGTTCTCGGTGCTGCTCAACTCTTCACTCAGTTGCAGCATGTTCTGCGAAGCTTTCAGATCCGGATAAGCCTCGAGCGTCACGGTCAAACGATCCACGGCGCCGTTGAGCGCGCTGTCGGCCTGACCCAATTGTTCGATGTTTTGCGCCTTGCCCGGTTGCGACTGTGCGGCTGCAAGCACCGCCACTGCGGCATTGCGCGCGACGATCACGGCTTCGAGGGTTTCGCGTTCGTTGGCCATCGCACCTTTGGCGATGACCACCAGATTGGGGATCAGGTCATAACGACGTTTGAGCTGCACTTCGACTTGCGCGAAGGCGTTCTTGATTTCGTTGCGCCGCGCCACCAGCGAGTTGAACACGCGCATGGCGTAGAGGGCGCACAGCGCCAGCAAAACCAGATTGACGACGAGATAGGTGTTCACGGTGATGTCCTTTTCACTCGGCGGGAAATTGCGCGGCATGGTAGCGCAAAAACATCACTCCTGTGGGAGCCTGGCTTGCCAGCGAAGGCGGCATGACCGGCGACTACAATTTCCCGGCCAGCCATAGCAAAAACACGGAATGATTCCCGCGCCCCGCAGTCGGAGTTCAGGTATCACACATCAATAGAGGTTCACCGATGAACAGCAAAACCCTAATCGCCAGCCTGGCCCTCGTCGCCGGCATTGCCGGGATCAGTCCACTTGTTCAAGCGGCGCAAACCTCAAGCGATCCCTCCGTTCAATCCCCGGTCAGCGACCGCGAATTGAAGGTCAACGACCGCGCCCCGGATATCTATCAACGCAGCGAGAAAGCCATTGACTGGAAAGCCAAAGGCCTGAAAAAACCGGTTGAACAGGCGCAATGGGTGCAGATCAATGACCAGTACGTCATGGTGATGATTACCAACGGGACGATTGTCGAGATGAAACCGGTTCCGCGTTAAGTTGAGATTCAAAAGCCCTGCGCATGCACTCGCGCAGGGCTTTCCCCGCCCAACCGATACTGATTATTCCCACTGCGCTTAGCCTCATACATCGCCAGATCGGCAATGTGCAGCAGCCGATCCATCGCCGTCGCGTGATCCGGAAACACTGCCACCCCAAGGCTGGTGCCGATGTGGCGCTGGTCGTTGCCGATGCTGATCGGTGGCGACAGTTCGATGAAAATTTTCTGACAGATGCTGCGGGCTTCGTCCTGCAGGTTGAGGCTCGGTGACAAGCCCTGCAGGATGACCACGAATTCGTCGCCACCAATCCGCGCGACGGTGTCGGTGCTGCGCAGGATGCGTTTCAGGCGGGTGGCGGTGGTGATCAAAACGCGGTCGCCGGCGGCATGGCCGTAGTGGTCGTTGATATTTTTGAAACCGTTGAGGTCGACGAACACCAGCGCGACGCGGGTTTCAGTTTGTCGCGCCTGATCCAGTGCTTCGGACAGCCGTTGCTCCAGCACCAGACGATTGGGCAAACCGGTCAGCGGATCGAAGTGGGCGAGGTGCTGGAGGTAACTGGCCGAGGCCTTTTCTTCAGTGATGTCGCGCACCACGCCCATCATTTTGATCACCGCATCATGGTCGTTGCGCACTATATTGCCGGTCTCACGCAGCCAGCGAATCGTGCCGTCGGGCCAGACTACGCGGTATTCCTCGTCATGGTTTTCCCCGGTTTCCAGGCAACGCAACTCACCGTCGCGCACCCGCACGCGGTCATCCGGGTGTACGCAGGAGCAGAAGAGGGCGTAGGACGGGGTGATGTCACCGATCTTGAAACCGAACATGCCGTAGATGGCGTCCGACCAGTACAACCGATCGGTATCGACCTCCCAATCCCAAGTGCCAATGCGCGCGAAATATTGGCTACGTTTAAAGCGCTCGGCATCGCCGTCTTGATGAATGTACTGGCCATCGGCTGCGCGGGTCAGCAGCTCTCGGTACTCGGCGAGTTGCCGACGCAATTCACGTTCGCGCCAGAACAGCACGGCAATCACGGCCAGCAAAATCACGCCAACGGCGAGGCCGATCCAGAGCTGGGTCATTGGGGCGCTGCCGGCATGGCGAATCGATCCGTGAAGTAGTGGCGGTTGGCTATCTTAATGCGTCATCACTCGATTCGGATACAGCGTTGATCTGCGTGTTCGGGTTGCCAACAGCCAGCAATTCTGGGAAAACGGCGGCCTGCTGAACAATAGAGCGAATGTTATGAATGATGAACTGCAGGTAATCGATCTTCAGGTAGGCGAGGGCAAAGCCGCAGTCAAAGGCGCGCTGATCACCACCCAATACACAGGCTGGCTGGAAGACGGCAGCGAGTTCGATTCTTCCTACAGCCGTGGCAAACCTTTTCAGTGCGTGATTGGCACCGGTCGTGTGATTAAGGGCTGGGATCAAGGGCTGATGGGGATGCAGGTGGGCGGCAAGCGTAAATTGCTGGTGCCGGCGCATTTGGGTTATGGCGAGCGGACGATGGGCAAGATTCCGCCGAATTCGAATCTGGTGTTTGAGATTGAGTTGCTGGAGGTTTTGACGCGGGAGGATTGAGGTGGGTGGCTTAGGTGTTTTTATTTGAGCCGTGAACACAAGGAATGCGCCTCTATCATCCAGCGAAGCGTTGCCCTCACTGGATGATGTTGAGGTTATCCAAAAAGCCTGCGCATTCTAACTTTGCGGACTTCTAGCGGTGGTTGGGTTGAAGTGCCTTTAGGCGATAGCTGATATCAGGCCCATTGCAGTGGCGGAGCCAAGGGAAAGCAGATATCTACTTCTAATTTCGCAGCGGCGGACAGATTGACCAATGCATCCAGCGAGAACTTGTCGATTTTACCGTTGAGTACATCATTGAGGCGTGGCTGAGTGATGCCCAACCGTTTCGCTGCGTCCTTCTGAGGAAGCTCCCAGGCGCGAATGGTCTCGCAAAGCGTACGCATCAGTTTGGCTCGCCGACGCATATCGGCTGCGTGCTGCGGGGTGTCTTCCAGTGCATCCCAAATACTTGAAAAGCATTGATTGTGGTCTGGATGATCCTTCATGGGTTCATAGCCTGTTTCCTTGGTTTCAGACGGCCTGCTTTTTTGTGGCGAGGGAACTTGCTCCCGCTGGGTTGCGTAGCGACCCTAAAACCATTCGATCCGGGTAATTCAGATACACCGCAGATACCGGTTTTGCGACTGTTTCGCAGCCGAGCGGGACGGTGCGACGATTCGACAAGCTCCCTCGCCAAAGTTTTCAGTCTCAGTTTCGGGTGGGCGGTTCGAGGTTGTCGAGGGCGCGGTTGACGGCGAGTTCGCCGAGCATGACGACTTGCTGGATGCCGAGCAGGGTGTTGCGGTAGGGCGTTTCGAGCAGGCCGGCGAAGTCGCTGAGCATGATGCTGGCCGAGGCCATGGATTCGCAGGCGTGGGCTAACAGGGATTCGGTTTCCATGTCCGGCGCGACGATGAACATGGTGCTGGGTTTTCGTTCGGACGGGATGTGCGGTTTGAGGTAATGGTCGAGGGCGCGTTCGGCGGCCTCGTGGAGTTTTCTGGAATTGGGGGCGGAGTAGGGGGAGGTTGGATCCGATTCGGGTATGGCATCTGTTTCTGGTGGATTCGGCGTTACTTTGAACATTGCGGAGGTTTCCAAAGTGATGCTGACACCACCTCGCGACTAAACGAGAGGTGGCAGCTATACGCAGGTTAGTCGACCGGAATACCCACCCAAACCGGCGCACCCGAAGGCGCCCTGCGCACAGCTACCATTGAGTGAGGTATCGAAATACCTACTGTCTGGAACGTTGTACAGATTGAGTGGATTACCGAGCGACTAAACCCGATCACTGAACATTCAGTGACGCGAACCAAGTTACCGGCAGCCCCCAAACCGCACAAGCCGGCGGATTCTGGCGTAGTTGTAGGCAAAGGCGCAAGGCGCTGTAGCCTTGTGGATGATGCCGAAATGATGCTGCGTTTTTCCGGGCCTTTCGCGAGCAAGCTTTGCTCCTACAGTTGATCGGCGACGCGCAAATCCTTGTAGGAGCCGAGCTTGCTCGCGAAGGCGGTCTATCAGTCACTCAAGAAACTGAACATCGGCATCCGTCCATTCAGCGAAGGCCGGTAATGCCAGGCCAGTCGCTCCAGATTCACACCGTGATCGAGGATTTCTCTGACAGTCGCACCGGCAATTTCCATCGCCAGCGCTTGCCCGGGACACTGATGCCGTCCGCTGCCGAAACTGAAACTGCGCCGGTTCGGGCGATCCGGCAAAAACTGGTCAGGATGCTCGTTCAACGCCGGATCCCGATTGGCCGAGGCCAACAACAGCAGAATCACATCTCCAGCCTCAACCCGCACCCCATCAATCTCGCAGGACTGCGCCACAAACCGTCGCGTGTTCTGCACTGACGGATCAAAACGCTGCACTTCCGCCAACACCGCTTCCATCGACGCCTCACGCAAATCGGGCCGACTCTTTAGCGCCACCAAAGCATTGCCAATCAACCCGGCAGTGGCTTCATAAGTCTGTGAACACAGCCCGATCAAATTGGCGATCAGCGCTTCTTCATCGCCTTCAAACCGCCGCTGAATTTCCGTCAGCAAAGCGCTGTCCGCCTCAGCCAGCAACTCGATGAAATACCCGCGCAACTGCTCAGCCGCCGCATGCGCCGCCGCCAATTGCAGGTCATTGCTCAACGGCGAGAGACAGGCGACGAAATCCGCCGTCAGCGCACTGATCGCCCGGCCCTGCGCCGGGGTAAAACCAAGCAGCGCCGCGACCACGCAAACAGGCCCGCGAAACATGGCTTTATATAAGCCGTCGGCGTCCACGTTTATTAACCGTGCAGCCACCAATGCGCGAACCTCGGCTTTATTGATCAGCTCAAGCGCAGGCTCGATTGCCGAACGCGGGCAACGCTGACGCTCGCCATCATTCATCCGCATCAACTGGCCGAACACCTTGCCGGCCATGCCATCGGCAATCGCTTTCGGCACCGGTTCCTGTGCGGGACGCACGCGGCAATCGGCATGCGCCAACACCGCGCACACTGCACGGGCGCTGCTGGCGAGCCACAATTTCAGTTCCTGATGAAACACCAAGCCTCCTTGAGCACGCAGCGATGCGTAATAAGGATAGGGATCGGTATGAGTCGCAGCGTTGATCGGATCCATGGTTCGCAGCCTTGTCGTCAGGAAAGTGATGCGAGTATCGTCAGTCCTCAGCGGCGACGATTCGTCCGGGAGCGAAATATGCACGCAGAACATCAAGACATCGGCGTTTCTCAAGTGGCCGCCGCCATCGCGGAACCGGCGCGTACGAAAATGCTCTGCTCGCTGATGGACGGCCACGCCCGCACCCCTACGGAGCTGGCAGCCATCGCCGAGGTCAGCGCCTCCACGGCCAGTGCGCACCTGGCCAAACTCAAGGATCTCGCGCTGGTGCGTCTGCATGTGCAGGGCCGTCATCGTTATTACAGCCTCGCCGATCAGCGCGTCGCCCAGGCGTTGGAAGCCTTGATGGTGATTGGCCAAAGCGCCGCGCCGACGTTCAAGCCGCACACGCCGGATCGTCTGCAATTCGCCCGGACTTGCTATGACCATATGGCGGGGACACTGGCGGTGTGGCTGCATGACCGTTTTATCGAGGCCGGATGGCTGGTGGAGACGGACGAGCAGGCGTATCGCTTGAGTGACAGTGGCGCGGCGCTGTTTGAAGGTCTGGGTATCGAGGTTCAGGATTTGAGCACGTTGCGCCGCAAGTTTGCTTGTCCTTGTCTGGACTGGAGCATGCGTCGGCCGCATCTGGGTGGCTCGTTAGGGGCGGCGTTGTTGCAAGCGGCGTTGAGGCGTAAGTGGGTGACGCAGGATCTGGACAGTCGGGCGTTGGCGTTGACGGCCGTAGGGCGCAAGGAAATCAGTGTGCGGTTTGGTGTTGAGGTGGCGATTGATAAAGGCCAGATCAAAAGATCGCAGCCTTCGGCAGCTCCTACAGAGCGTGTGTACACCCGA
This sequence comes from Pseudomonas sp. NPDC087804, assembly GCF_044742965.1. NCBI lineage: Bacteria > Pseudomonadati > Pseudomonadota > Gammaproteobacteria > Pseudomonadales > Pseudomonadaceae > Pseudomonas > Pseudomonas sp. NPDC087804. The sequence goes on from NZ_JBIUVN010000001.1 coordinate 60,117, forward strand.
TGAACCCCGATCCCGAATCTACGTAGGAGCTGCGGAACGCTGCGATCTTTTCATCTTCGCTCCAAGCCGACGAGGGGTCGTGCCCAACCTTGTGCGCAAGCTCGCGACGCTATACTGTATATCCAAACAGTAAAGAGCCCGCGCCATGCAAATCATCGACAAGCTGAGCATTCTCGCCGACGCCGCCAAGTACGACGCGTCATGTGCGAGCAGCGGTGCGCCCAAACGCAGCTCCGAGGGCAAGAGTGGTCTGGGCTCGACCGATGGCATGGGCATTTGCCACAGCTATACGCCGGACGGGCGCTGCGTGTCGTTGTTGAAGATTTTGCTGACCAATTTTTGCCTTTACGATTGCCAATACTGCGTCAATCGCCGTTCCAGTGACGTCCCCCGGGCACGTTTCACGCCGGAAGAGGTGGTGGCGCTGACCATGGATTTCTACCGGCGCAACTGCGTCAGCGGCTTGTTTCTCAGCTCCGGAATCATCCGCTCGGCGGACTACACCATGGAGCAACTGGTGCGCGTCGCGAAGCTGCTGCGCGAAGAACATGAATTTCGCGGTTACATCCACCTTAAAACCATCCCCGAAGCCGATCCTGCGCTAATCGAAGAAGCGGGGCGTTACGCCGATCGTTTGAGCGTCAATATCGAACTGCCCACCGACGCCAGCCTGCAGACGTTGGCGCCGGAGAAAGATATCGGCTCGATCAAACAGGCCATGAACACCATCTACACCGGTGTGCAAACCGTTCTCAATGAACCCCGATCAGCGAAGTTCGCGCCCGCTGGGCAGAGCACGCAAATGATCGTCGGCGCCGACGACACCGACGACAGCACAATTTTGCACAGTGCGCAGTCGCTGTACGGCAACTTCCGTTTGCGCCGCGTTTACTATTCGGCATTCAGCCCGATCCCCGACAGCCCGAAAAGCGTGCCCCTCGCCGCGCCGCCACTGATGCGTGAACACCGTTTGTACCAAGCCGATTTCCTCCTGCGCAGCTACGGTTACAGCGCTGACGAACTGCTCAAGGGCCCGGGCAATCTGGCCTTGGACATCGATCCGAAACTGGCGTGGGCACTGCAGAATCGTGAAGTGTTCCCGCTGGATCTGAACCGTGCCGAAGCGTCTCTGATCTCACGCATCCCCGGCATCGGCCTGCGCACCACCGAACGCCTGGTCGAGCTGCGTCGTCAGCGCCGAATCCGCTACGAAGACGTCGCGCGCATGCGCTGCGTGCTGGCCAAGGCCAAGCCGTTCATCATCACCAGCGATTACCACCCACAGCAGGCCGAAGTCACCAGCCATTTGCTCTATCAGCAATTGCGCGACCGGCCGATGCCGCAACAGATGGGGTTATGGGGATGATCAATCTTGATTGCGACGATCTGTTCGAGACGTGGCGTCAGCAAGCGCGTTGGCTGCTGAGCCATGAAATCGATCCAAGTCTGGTGAGCTGGGCGTCGGAAGGGGTGGGAGACCTGTTCGCCAGTGATGCTCCAGTTCCAGAAGGTCAGGGGCCGTTTATGGCGCGGATTCCGCGTGCATTGCTCGATACGCTGGAACAAGCGGCGCAATACCGCGGCGATCAACGCTGGAGCCTTTTGTATGAAGTGCTGTGGCGGGTCAGCCATGGCGATCGCACGGCCATGCTCGCCGGAGACAAGCTTGGCAGCGAGCTACAGCGGCGTATCAAACAGGTGCGCCGCGAAGCCCATCACCTGCATGCGTTTGTGCGTTTCATCGAACGCCCGTCAGCCAGCGCTGGCCCGCAATACGTGGCGTGGCACGAACCGGCCCACGACATCCTGCACAGTGCCAGCGAACATTTCATCGGGCGCATGGGCCGCCATCGCTGGCTGATCGCGACGCCGCGTGACGGGGTTTATTACGATGGCGAGCAACTGATTCACCAGCGTCAATGCCCCGTGGAATGGCAGCAACTGGCGCAGAACGTCGATGATCCGCATGGTGATCTGTGGTTGACGTATTACAGCCACATCTTCAATCCGGCGCGGTTGAATCCGAAGGTCATGCAGGGACATTTGCCGGTGCGGTTCTGGAAGAATCTGCCGGAGGGCGAATTGATTCCTGGACTGATTACGCAGGCGCGGATGGGGAAGCAGCAGAACGGGCAGGCGAGTGGGATCGCCAGTCGTGCCGGAAAAAGGATTGCCTTGAAATAGAAGATCAAAAGATCAGGCGATCATGTAGGAGCTGCCGAAGGCTGCGATCTTTTGATCTTTATCACCACAACAAAAAAGCCCCCCACCAATCACTCGGTGGAGGGCTTTTATACATCCAGAGCCGTCAAATCAAACCTTAACGATCCAACCCGCTGGCGCTTCGATGTCGCCGGTCTGTACACCGGTCAGCTCTTTATAAAGCTTCTGGGTCACAGGGCCGACTTCTGTCTCGCTGTGGAACACATGCAGATGATCGTTGTAGCTGATGCCACCGATCGGCGTGATCACTGCCGCTGTACCGCAAGCGCCGGCTTCTTTGAAGTCCGACAGTTTGTCGATCAGCACGTCGCCTTCAACCACTTCCAGGCCCAGACGCGATTTCGCCAGTTCGATCAGCGACAGGCGGGTGATGCCTGGCAGAACCGACGGCGAGTTCGGGGTGATGAACTTGTTGTCGTGGGTGATCCCGAAGAAGTTGGCCGAACCGACTTCTTCGATCTTGGTGTGGGTCATCGGATCCAGATAGATCGCGTCAGCGAAGTTGGCTTTCTTGGCTTTCGAGCCCGGCATCAGGCTGGCCGCGTAGTTGCCGCCGACTTTGGCTGCGCCGGTGCCTTGTGGGGCGGCGCGGTCGTAGCTGGAGATCTGGAAGTTATGCGGGGTCAGGCCGCCCTTGAAGTAGGCGCCGACCGGGATGCAGAAGATCGAGAAGATGAACTCGGGGGCAGTGCGCACGCCGATGTTGTCACCCACGCCAATCACAAACGGGCGCAGGTACAGCGCGCCGCCGGTGCCATAAGGCGGAATGAAGCGCTCGTTGGCACGAACCACTTCCTTACAGGCTTCGATGAACTGCTCGGTATCAACGGTCGGCATCAGCAGACGCGCGCAGCTGCGTTGCATACGCAGGGCGTTCTGATCCGGGCGGAACAGGTTGATCGAGCCGTCCTTGCAACGATAGGCCTTCATGCCTTCGAAGCACTGCTGACCATAGTGAAGGGCCGTCGAGCCTTCGCTGATGTGCAGCACGTTGTCTTCGGTCAGGGTGCCTTTGTCCCACTCGCCATCGCGAAAGTACGACAGATAGCGCTTGTCGGTCTTGATGTAGTCAAAACCCAGCTTGTCCCAATTGATGCTTTCGTTACCCATGACACCCTCTATCACTGAACAACCGTCGAAACGGTTCAAGGCTTCTGACGTTTTTTGGATGGGCACAACAATACTTCATTCTTGAGCGGTTTCGCAGCCCGGACTATCGGATGACAGACAGATAAATCGCGTTGCCCTTAAGAATTCGCGAGCAGGCTCGCTCCCACAGGTGGAACGCATTTCAAATGTGGGAGCGAGCCTGCTCGCGAAGGGGCCGGTGTTGCCACCACCACTTACAGGTGCAACGCATGCCCGAGGGCACGCAACGCCGCTTCCTGCACCGCTTCTCCCAAGGTCGGATGCGCATGGATGGTGCCGCCGATGTCCTCCAGCCGCGCGCCCATTTCCAGGCTTTGCGCAAACGCTGTCGACAACTCGGACACGCCAACGCCCACCGCCTGCCAGCCGACAATCAGATGATTGTCCCGACGAGCGACCACGCGCACGAAGCCGCTTTTCGACTCCAGCGTCATCGCCCGGCCATTCGCCGCGAACGGGAAACTCGACACAATGCAGTCCAGCCCCGCAGCTTTAGCCTCGTCCGGCGTCTTGCCGACCACCACCAATTCCGGATCGGTAAAGCACACCGCAGCAATCGCCGTCGGGCTGAATTCGCGGGTTTTGCCGCTGATCAACTCGGCAACCATCTCGCCCTGCGCCATGGCGCGGTGAGCGAGCATCGGTTCGCCGCTCAAATCACCGATGGCGTAGACGTTGCGCATGCTGGTCTGGCAGCGGCTGTCGATCTTGATCGCCGAGCCGTTCATGTCCAGATTTAGCGCTTCAAGGTTCCAGCCCTGGGTATTCGGTTTACGACCGACGGCGACCAGCACCTGATCGGTTTCCAGATTGAGGGTTTCGCCATCAGGATCACGCACCTGCAACGTGCCGTCGAAACCCAGCACGCTGTGTTTCAAGAACAGCTTCACGCCGAGTTGCTTCAGCGCGTCATGCACCGGTTGTGTCAGTTCGGCGTCGTAGGCCGGCAGGATGCGATCCTGTGCCTCGACCACACTGACGTCGGCGCCGAGCTTGCGATAAGCGATGCCCAATTCCAGACCGATGTAACCCCCACCCACCACGACCAGACGTTTCGGCACGGATGTCGGCGCCAGCGCTTCGGTGGAGGAAATGATCGGCCCGCCAATCGGCAGGATCGGCAGATTGACGCTGGTCGAACCGGTGGCCAGCACCAGATGCTCGCATAGAATGCGCGTGTCGCCGACTTCAACAGTCTTGCCGTCGATGACCTTGGCCCAGCCATTGATGACCTGAACCTTGTTCTTCTTCAGCAGAGCCGCAACGCCAGTGGTCAGGCGATCAACGATGCCGTCCTTCCACTCGACACTTTTGCTGATGTCGAGCGTCGGCGCGGCAACGCTGATGCCCAGCGCCGAATGCTGACTGTGATGCCGGGTCTGGTGAAACTGCTCAGCCACATGAATCAACGCTTTCGACGGGATGCAGCCGATGTTCAGGCACGTGCCGCCCAGCGATAGGCCTTCGACCAGAATCGTCGGAATGCCCAGTTGCCCGGCGCGAATCGCGGTTACATAACCGCCAGGACCGCCGCCGATGATCAGCAGCGTGGTGTTCAGAGATTGCATGCGCGCCTTACTCCACAAACAAAGTGGCAGGTTGTTCGATCAGGCCACGAATGGCCTGGATGAAGAGTGCCGCGTCCATGCCGTCGACCACGCGGTGATCGAACGAGCTGGAGAGGTTCATCATCTTGCGGATCACCACTTGGCCTTTGACGACCATCGGCCGTTCGACGATTTTGTTGACGCCGACGATGGCCACTTCCGGCAGGTTCAACACCGGGGTGCTGACGATACCGCCCAGCGCACCGAGGCTGGTGAGGGTGATGGTCGAACCGGACAACTCATCGCGACTGGCCTTGCCATTGCGCGCGGCGTTGGCCAGACGCGATATTTCCGTGGCGCTGTCCCACAGGCTGCGTGCTTCGGCGTGGCGAACCACCGGCACCATCAGGCCGACATCGCTTTGCGTGGCGACGCCGACATGCACCGCACCGAGGCGGGTGATGACCTGGGCTTCGTCGTCGTAGCGGGCGTTCATTTGCGGGAAGTCGCGCAGGGCAACGACCAAGGCGCGGACGAGGAACGGCAGCAAGGTCAACTTGCCACGGCTGGCGCCGTGTTTTTCATTCAAATGCGCGCGCAGTTCTTCGATGGCAGTAACGTCGATTTCTTCGACATAACTGAAGTGTGCGGCACGTTGAGTGGCGTCCTGCATACGCTGGGCGATCTTGCGGCGCATGCCGATCACTTGAATCTGTTCTTCGTCATTACGCTGGGCGTAAGCAGCGGCCATCGGCGCCGAGGCGTTTGACTGACCTTGCGCCAAGTAGGCTTCAAGGTCTTCGTGCAACACACGACCGGCCGGGCCCGAACCGCGCACCAGACGCAATTGAATGCCCAGATCCAGCGCATGTTTGCGCACGGCCGGGGAGGCGAGAGGACGTTCGTCTGCTTCGCGAGCAACCATCGGGCCTTGGCAAACCGCAGCCGGACGCGGGGCGGCTGGAGCAGGTTTGCTCTCAACAACGGCCTCAACTTTCGGCGCAACGGGTGCTTCTTTAACAGGCGCAGGCGCGGCGGATTCTTTCAGGTTGCCGGCACCCTCAACCTCGATGCTGATCAGCACACTGCCAACCGCCATCACTTCACCCGGCTGACCGCCGAGGGCAATCACCTTGCCATGCACCGGCGACGGAATATCGACCATCGCCTTGTCAGTCATCACGTCCGCCAGCACCTGATCTTCAACGACCAGATCGCCAACCTTGACGTGCCACTGCGACAGTTCTACTTCTGCGATGCCTTCGCCGATGTCCGGCATCTTGATAACGTGCGTGCCCATTCAGACCTCCATAACCCGTTTCAACGCCGCGCCCACTCGGGACGGCCCTGGGAAATACGCCCACTCCTGCGCGTGCGGGTAGGGGGTGTCCCAACCGGTGACGCGTTCGATCGGCGCTTCCAGGTGATGAAAGCAATGCTCTTGCACCAGCGACACCAGTTCGGCGCCGAAACCGCAGGTGCGCGTGGCTTCGTGAACCACCACGCAACGGCCGGTTTTCTTCACCGACTTGACGATGGTTTCCAGATCCAGCGGCCACAGGCTGCGCAGGTCGATGACTTCGGCATCGACACCAGATTCTTCGGCAGCGACTTGCGAGACATACACGGTGGTGCCGTAGGTCAGCACGGTCACGTCCTTGCCCGGACGAGTGATGGCGGAAACGTCCAGCGGCACGGTGTAGTAACCGTCCGGAACCTGCGCTTGCGGGTGTTTCGACCACGGCGTTACCGGGCGGTCGTGGTGGCCGTCGAACGGGCCGTTGTACAGGCGTTTTGGCTCGAGGAAGATCACCGGGTCATCGTTTTCGATGGAGGCGATCAGCAAGCCTTTGGCGTCATACGGGTTGGATGGCATCACGGTGCGCAAGCCGCAGACCTGAGTGAACATCGCCTCGATGCTCTGGCTGTGCGTCTGGCCGCCGTAGATGCCGCCGCCGCAGGGCATGCGCAGGGTCATCGGTGCGGTGAACTCGCCAGCCGAGCGATAACGCAGGCGCGCCGCTTCGGAAATAATCTGGTCGGACGCCGGGTAGACGTAATCAGCGAACTGAATCTCGGCAACCGGACGCAGACCGTAAGCGCCCATGCCCACGGCAACGCCGACGATACCGCTTTCAGAAATCGGCGCATCGAACACACGCGACGCGCCGTACTTGGTTTGCAGGCCTTCGGTGCAACGGAACACGCCGCCGAAATAGCCGACGTCCTGACCGAATACCACCACGTTGTCGTCACGCTCAAGCATCACATCCATGGCCGAGCGCAGGGCCTGGATCATGGTCCAGGTGGTCGTGGTCATTGCGGTTTCCAGCAGAATATAGTAGTTGTGATCGTTCATGTCAGATCCCCAACTGCTGACGCTGGCGCTTCAAGTGCTCCGGCATCTCTTTGTAGACGTCTTCGAACATGGGCGCGGCGCTTGGAATCTGGCCGCCGGCGAGGGTGCCGTACTGTTCGGCCTGTTTCTGCGCGGCAATCACTTCGGCTTCGAGCTCGGCGCTGACGGCGGCGTGCTCTTCGTCCGACCAGTGGCCGACCTTGATCAGGTGCTGTTTGAGGCGGGCAATCGGGTCGCCGAGCGGGAAGTGGCTCCAGTCATCGGCAGGACGGTATTTCGATGGGTCGTCGGAGGTCGAGTGCGGGCCGGCGCGGTAGGTGACCCATTCGATCATGGTCGGGCCGAGGTTGCGGCGGGCGCGTTCGGCGGCCCAGGCAGAAGCGGCGTAGACCGCGTAGAAGTCGTTGCCATCGACGCGCAAAGAAGCGATGCCGCAACCGACGCCGCGTCCGGCGAAAGTAGTGGCTTCACCACCGGCGATGGCCTGGAAGGTCGAAATCGCCCACTGGTTGTTGACCACGTTGAGGATCACCGGCGCGCGATAAACGTGAGCGAAGGTGAGGGCGGTGTGGAAATCCGATTCGGCTGTCGCGCCGTCACCGATCCACGCCGAGGCGATTTTGGTGTCGCCCTTGATCGCCGAAGCCATGCCCCAGCCGACTGCTTGAATGAACTGGGTCGCGAGGTTGCCGGAAATGGTGAAGAAACCTGCTTCCTTAACCGAGTACATGATCGGCAACTGGCGGCCCTTGAGCGGATCGCGCTCGTTGGACAGCAGTTGGCAGATCAGGTCGACCAGTGGCACTTCGCGGGCCATCAGAATGCTTTGCTGACGGTAGGTCGGAAAGCACATGTCGTCGATGTTCAGGGCCAACGCCTGAGCACTGCCAATGGCTTCTTCGCCAAGGCTTTGCATGTAGAACGACATCTTTTTCTGACGCTGGGCGACGACCATGCGGTTGTCGTAGATGCGCGTCTTGAGCATGGCGCGCATGCCTTTACGCAGGATCTCGACCGGCACGTTTTCAGCCCAAGGGCCGAGGGCGTTGCCTTGATCGTCGAGCACGCGAATCAGCCCACGCGCCAGGTCGGCGGTGTCGGCAGGTTCGACGTCGATGGAAGGTTTGCGCACCGTACCGGCATCGGTCAGATGCAGGTAGGAAAAATCGGTTTTGCAGCCTGGACGGCCCGAGGGTTCAGGGACGTGCAGACGCAGCGGTTCATACGCTTGGGTCATGGCTTCTACGCTCGATCTTGTGAATTTCTTGTAGTGAGCTGGCAGTCATCCTTCGGTAGAAGAAATCTTGTCCTACAACAATCATAGGCCGGGCCAAGAAGAATATTTATCTCTGTTTCGTTGCGCTGGAGACGATTTGCAGATAGAAATTCTGCATAAACATAAAAAACAGGTGGTTTTGTCTCATGCGCAAACTGGATCGTACTGACATCGGCATTCTCAACAGCCTTCAAGAGAACGCGCGCATCACCAACGCCGACCTTGCACGCTCGGTGAATCTGTCGCCGACGCCGTGCTTCAATCGGGTCAAAGCGATGGAAGAATTAGGCCTGATTCGCGAGCAGGTGACGCTGCTGGACGCCGATCTGCTGGGGCTGCACGTGAACGTGTTTATTCACGTCAGCCTGGAGAAACAGGTGGAGTTGGCGTTGCAGCATTTCGAAGAAGCGATTTCTGATCGCCCCGAAGTGATGGAGTGCTATTTGATGGCCGGCGACCCGGATTATCTGATCCGGGTGCTGGTGCCGACGATTCAGTCGTTGGAGCGCTTCATGATGGACTTTCTGACCAAGGTGCCGGGGGTGGCGAATATCCGCTCGAGTTTTGCGTTGAAGCAGGTGCGGTATAAGACGGCGCTGCCGCTGCCGGCGAATGGGTTGACGTTGGGGGCGTGAAGATCAAAAGATCGCAGCCTGCGGCAGCTCCTACACGGAAAAATGCATGATCGTGCCCACACGCCGCCTGGGAACGATCAATTCCGTGTAGGAGCTGCCGCAGGCTGCGATCTTTTGACGTTAAAGCTTGTTAAGCGGAATCTTCAGATAAACCACACCATTGTCCTCAGCCGCCGGCAAATTCCCCGCCCGCACATTCACCTGAATCGCCGGCAGCAACAGCGTCGGCATGCCCAATCCGGCATCACGCTTCGTGCGCATCTCGACAAACGCCGCCTCATCCACCCCGTCATGCACATGAATGTTGCTTTTGCGCTGCTCGCCCACCGTGGTCTGGCACTGCGACTCGCGACCCTCGGGCGGGTAGTCGTGGCAAACGTAAAGCTTCACGCTCGCCGGGAAGGCCAGCAGTGTGTGGATCGAGGTGAACAGTTGATTGGCGTTGCCGCCGGGGAAGTCGCAGCGCGCCGTGCCGACGTCAGGCATGAACAAGGTGTCGCCGACCAGAATCTGCTCGCCATCAATCAGGTAAGCCATGTCCGCCGGTGTGTGGCCGGGAACATGCAGCGCCGTAGCTTTGAGATTGCCGATGCTGAATGACTCGTTCGGCGCGAACAGGTGATCGAACTGAGAGCCGTCGACGCAGAACTCCGGCTCCAGATTGAACAGCGCCTTGAACACGTTCTGCACTTTGCTGATCGACTCGCCGATGGCGATCTTGCCGCCCAGTTCCCGGCGCAGGTAGGGCGCGGCGGACAGGTGATCGGCGTGGGCGTGGGTTTCCAGCAGCCACTGCACTTGCAAGTTGTGTTGGCGGACGAAGGCAATGATTTTGTCGGCTTGTGCGGTGCAGGTGCGGCCGGCGGCGCCGTCGTAGTCGAGCACCGGATCGACGATTGCGCAGTGCCCACCGTCGGCTTCATAGACCACGTAACTGTAGGTCGAGGAGGCGGGGTCGAGGAAAGCTTCAATCAGCGCGGGCATGGACACAAACCTGTACGAGTGGGCGAAAAGTCATTCGGGGTTGCAACACTTTATGTAAAAACATAATGTTCGCAGCTTAAGTGACGTTGAAGGCATCGTGCAAATGCAATCCAGTCTGACCGAATGTGAAGTCGCCCAATTACGCGCCTCGGCCACCAAGGCCTGTGCGTTGCTCAAGGCGTTGGCCAATGAAGATCGGTTGTTGATCCTCTGTCAATTGACCCAGGGCGAACGCAACGTTGGCGAGCTGGAAACCATGACCGGCGTACGCCAGCCGACACTGTCCCAGCAATTGGGCATTTTGCGCGACGAAGGCATGGTCGCCACTCGCCGCGAAGGTAAATACATTTTTTATGGGCTCGCCAGCCCGGAAGTGATTCAGGTGATGAAGACCCTGTCGGGGCTTTATTGCGGGGCCGTCCTAAAAAGCTGGGAACACCCATAAATGCCAGCCATCGCACCAATCCCCTGTAGGAGTGAGCCTGCTCGCGATAGCGGTGTATCAGTCGATAAACATGTTGGCTGACCCACCGCGATCGCGAGCAGGCTCACTCCTACAATGGATCTGTGTGATGGCTGACGAAATCCTTGCGTGCAGCAAAAGGAACAAGCAATGAACGATCAACACTGGGGCCCATCCATCAGTGCAGACATCGTGGTTATCGGCGGCGGCACGGCGGGCATCGGCTTCGTCGCCAGCCTGCTCAAGCGTGATCCTGACCTGAAAATCACCGTGATCGAGCCGAGCTCGCAGCACTATTACCAGCCGGCGTGGACGCTGGTCGGCGGCGGTGCTTACGACGCAAAAGACACCGCCAGACCCATGGCCAAGGTGATGCCGCGTCAGGTCAACTGGCTGCAAGCCGCCGTCTCCGGCATTGATCCCGACAAGCGCCAACTCACCCTCAATGATCAACGCACGGTCAGCTATCAAAACCTGATCGTCTGCCCTGGCCTGCGCTTGGCCTGGGAGAAAATCGAAGGCTTGCAGGAAAGCCTCGGTCAGCACGGCGTCACTTCCAATTACAGCTACCAGCACGCGCAATACACCTGGGATCAGGTGCAAAAACTGCGCGGCGGCAAAGCGCTGTTCACGCAACCGGCGATGCCGATCAAATGCGCCGGCGCGCCGCAAAAGGCGCTGTATCTGTCCTGCGATCACTGGCTTAAAAGCGGCGTGCTGAGCAACATCAATGTCGAATTCAATCTCGCCGGCGCCGCGTTGTTCGGGGTGGCGACGTTCGTGCCGCCACTGATGAAGTACATCGAAAAATACAACGCGCAACTGGCGTTCAACTCCAATCTGGTCAAGGTCGACGGCCCGGCGAAAACCGCATGGTTCGAGATCAAGGATGCTGACGGCAACGTCACTCGCGAGGCGAAAACCTTCGATCTGCTGCACGTTGTACCGCCGCAGGTCTCGCCGGATTTCATCGCGAACAGTCCGTTGGCCGACGCCGCCGGCTGGTGCGAAGTCAATCAACACAGCCTGCAGCATCCGCGTTATCACGAGGTGTTTGCACTCGGCGATATCTGCGGCACCAGCAACGCGAAAACCGCAGCAGCAGTGCGCAAGCAAGTCGTGGTCGTCGCGCAAAACCTGCTGGCCCAGCGCAAGCAACAACCGCTGCCGTTGAAGTACGACGGCTACGGCTCGTGCCCGCTGACGGTGGAGAAGGGCAAGGTGATCCTCGCCGAGTTCGGCTACGCCGGTAAGTTGCTGCCGACGTTTCCTCTTGATCCGACCGTGGCGCGGCGTTCTGCGTGGTTGCTCAAGGCGACGTTGCTGCCGTGGTTCTACTGGAACGGCATGCTCAAGGGCCGCGAATGGCTGACTAGTCTGTCCAAGGTCGACTGAGAAAACCCTATGTTGCTGGCAAGTCTGTTTGGCGTGGTAATGGGGTTGGTGCTCGGTTTGACCGGGGCTGGCGGCGGCATTCTGGCGGTGCCGGCGCTGGTGCTCGGGCTCGGCTGGACGATGACGCAAGCGGCGCCGGTCGCGTTATTCGCGGTGGGCAGTGCGGCGGCGGTTGGAGCTATCGATGGATTGCGCCATGGGCTGGTGCGTTATCGCGCGGCACTGTTGATTGCGGCGCTCGGCGCGGTGTTTTCGCCGCTGGGGATCTACTTCGCGCATCAATTGCCGGAGAAGATTCTGATGATCCTTTTTAGCCTGCTGATGGTCATGGTTGCTTGGCGCATGTTGCGGCGCGAGCGTCAGGAAGAAGGGCCGAGCGATCACGGGCATGGCAGTTGGGGTCAGAAGAACTGCATGCTCGATGAAGAAACCGGGCGCTTCGACTGGACGGCCAAATGCACCGCAACCCTTGCGGCGTTGGGCGCGGTTACGGGCGTGGTGTCCGGGTTGCTTGGCGTTGGCGGCGGGTTTTTGATTGTGCCGGCGTTCAAGCAACTGACCGACGTGCAAATGCGCGGGATAGTCGCGACGTCGTTGATGGTGATCAGCCTGATTTCGGCGATCGGGGTGATCGGATCGTTTCACGCCGGGGTGCGGATTGACGGGCAGGGCGCGGCGTTTATCGTCGCCAGCATTGTCGGCATGATCATCGGCCGCAAGCTCTGCGCGCGAGTGCCGGCGCGGGCGTTGCAGGTGGGGTTTGCCAGTGTGTGTCTGGTGGTGGCGGGATATATGTTGTTACGTGCTTGAGTATTTGAAGATCAAAAGATCGCAGCCTCGTTTCACTCGCCAGCTCCTACATGGAATGCGATTTCTGTAGGAGCTGCCGAAGGCTGCGATCTTTCAGGTTGTTACAACACCAAGTGCGGTAGCCACAGGGAAATGGCGGGAATGTAGGTGACCAGCATCAACACCAGAAACAGCACCGCGTAGAACGGCAGCAGTGCTTTTACCGTGCTTTCGATACTGACCTTGCCCACCGCCGACCCGACAAACAGCACCGCACCTACCGGCGGTGTTATCAATCCGATCCCCAGGTTCACCAGCATGATCATGCCGAACTGCACCGGATCTACGCCAATGCCCAGAATCACCGGCATCAGAATCGGTGTGAGGATCAGAATCAGCGGGGCCATGTCCATCACGGTGCCGAGCAACAGCAGCATGACGTTGATGCACATCAGGATCACGTAGCGGTTGTCTGACAGGGTCAGGAACATCGTGGTGATCTTCGCCGGGATCTGCATCAGGGTCATGATGTAGCCGAAGCTCGCCGCGAAACCGATCAGGATCATCACGATCGAAATCGTCCGCACTGTGCGGTGCATCAGCTTCGGCAACTCACTCCATTTGTAGTCGCGGTAGATGAACATGGTCACGAAAAATGACCAGAGCACAGCGATGGCCGCTGATTCGGTTGCGGTGAAAATCCCGGATAGAATCCCGCCGAGAATGATCACCATCGCCATCAGGCCCCACAGCGCTTCACCGCAGATTTTCAGCGCCTGGCGCAGCGGAATGACTTCGCCTTTCGGGTAGTTGCGTTTACGCGCGAAAATCAGGCACAGCACCATCAGGCACGCGCTCATCAACAGGCCCGGCACCACGCCGGCCATGAACAGCGAAGCGATGGACACCGTGCCGCCGGCCGCCAACGAATAAAGCACCGAATTGTGGCTCGGGGGTGTCAGCAAGGCTTGCACCGAACCGCTGACCGTCACCGCCGTGGAGAAATCGCGCGGATAGCCTTTGCGCTCCATTTCCGGAATCAGTACCGAGCCCACCGACGCGGTGTCCGCCACTGAGGAGCCGGAGATCGCGCCGAAGAATGTCGAGGCCATGATGTTGACCAGCGACAGACCGCCACGGACGAACCCCACCAGCACCCCGGCGAACGCCACCAGCCTGCGCGACATGCCGCCCTCGGCCATGATCGCCCCGGCGAGCACAAAGAACGGAATCGCCAGCAGGGAAAATTTGTTTACGCCGCCAGCGACCTGAATCATCAGCGCCTGAAACGGAATATCGATCCACCACGCGCCGATCAACGCCGACAGCCCTAGGGCGTAAGCGACCGGCATGCCGATCAGGATCAAGGCGATAAAACTGCCCAGCAGAATCAATGCGTCCATCAGGCAGCCCCTTCGTTTTCTTCAACCAGGTCAAAGCGCACCACGCGGCGATTGCTCTGGTCGCCGAGAAAGAGTTTTTCCAGCACAAAAATCAGCGTCAACGCGCCGCCGACCGGGATCGGCATGTAGGTAATGCCCACCCGCAGAGTGGGCAGGGCGCTCATGAACTGGTTCCAGGTCGACAGGCAGAGTTTGCTGCCCCAGATGGTCATGAACAGGCAAATGGTCGCCATCAATACCTGCGAGACAATGCTCATGGTTCTGCGCATGTCGGGCGCCAGGCGATCGGTAATCATCGCGACGGCCATGTGTGCGCCGGCGCGATAACTGGCGGCGGCGCCGATGAAGGTGAAGACCATCATCAGCAGAATGGCGGTGGGTTCCGGCCAGCTGGAGCCGGTGCCGAGGACGTAACGGGCGAAGACGCCCCAAGGGATGATCAGGGAAATGGTCAGCACCGACAGACCGGCGACCCAGATGCAGGTCATGTAGATCCGGTCGTTGATGCGCAGCAGCAAATTCTTCATCGGGTTCCACCGTAACCGGGCAGCCGCTGACCTTCGGCGAGGTCAGCGTAGCCGGGCCTTTCGTTGAGGGCTGGGAGGGTTACTGCACGGCTTCGATGCGTTTGATCAGATCGACGTAAGGTGCGCCGTACTTCTCGCGTATCGATGCGGTGGCCTCATAGAACGGTTTCTTGTCGACGGTGATGAACTCGACGCCGGCCGCTTTGAGTTTTTCTTCGCTGCTGGCCGACTTGGCATCCCACAAAGTGCGCTCTTGTGCTTGGGCGGCTTTCGCGGCTTTTTTCACCAGGGTCTGCTGATCGGGGGTGAGTTTTTCCCAAGTGATTTTCGACATCACGATGGGCTCTGGCAGGATCAGGTGTCCGGTCAGGCTGTAGAACTTCGCGTTCTGGTAGTGATTATGTTCGAGCAGGGTTGGCGGGTTGTTTTCCGCGCCGTCGATCACTCCGGTCTGCAGGGCGCTGAAGATCTCGCCGGTGTCCATGGCGATGCCGTTGCCGCCCATTGCGTTGATGGTTTCGATGAACATCGGGTTGCCTTGCACGCGGATCTTCATGCCTTTGAGATCTTCGAGTGTGCGCACCGGTTTCTTGGTGTAGATATTCCTTGTGCCGCCGTCCATCCAGGCGAGGGCTACGAGGTTGAATTCCGACTGGGTGATCTTGTCGAGGATTTCATCGCCGATTTCGCCGTCGATGACTTTACGCATGTGCGCTTGGTCGCGAAACACGAAAGGCATGTTGAACACGTTCACGTCAGGCACCACCGGGCCGACGATGCCGAGGCTGACGCGAGCCATTTGAATCGCGCCGACTTGCGCCTGTTCGACCACTTCTTTTTCCGAGCCCAGCACGCCGCCGGCAAACATCTTGAAAGTCAGTTTGCCGTCGCTGTCGGCGACCAGTGTTTTGCCCAGTTGCTCTTCAGCCACCACCGTCGGATAGCCGGCCGGATGGATGTCGGCGAATTTGATTTCCAGTGCCTGAACGGCGCTGCTGAGGGTGAACGCGAAAGGGAGTGCAGCGACGAGCAACGTGCGTTTGAAGTCCATGAGGGGTGTCTCCAGTCTTGTTATTTTTGTGTTCAAGGCACAGCGGTGCAGCAGAGGCGGGTTACAGCAAGTCGTTGAACAGTGGTTCCGGCAGGCCCTTGACGCCGGGGTTCAGGGCGAACACGCCGCCGGCCAGAGATTGCGGATCGTGGTCGTCACCGGGGCGGATCGAGGCGACGAACAAGGTGTCCATCTGGCTGCCGCCGAACGCACACATGGTCGGTTTCTTCACCGGTACAGGCAGTGAGTAATCGAGGCGCCCGTCGGGTGTGAAGCGATGCACGAGACCGGCGTCGTTGGCGCAGATCCAGTAGCAGCCATCGGCGTCCACTGCCGCGCCGTCGGGGCGTCCGCAGTGGTTGTTCATGTCGACGAAGACACGGCGATTCGATGGCGTGCCGCTGTCGGTGTCGTAGTCGAAAGCCCAGATCAACTGCACATTCGGGTGTGAGTCGGACAAGTACAGAGTTTTACCGTCGGGACTGAAGCCGAGGCCATTGGGGACGACGAAGCCATCAAGTTGCGCTTCGATCGTCCCGGTTGCGCCGGCGCCGTAGCGATAGAGCCGTCCTTCGGGCGCATTCAGGCCCATGTTCAACACCATGCTGCCCGCCCAGAAACGCCCCTGACGGTCGCAGCGACCATCGTTGAGGCGCATGTCCGGGCGTGCGTGTTCAACGCTGGCGAGCCGCTCGGCGTCGAGGCTGCCGTCGGTGTGCGGGTGCAAATGAAAGAAGCCGCTCTCCATGCCGGCGATCCAGCCGCCACGCTGGTGCCGCGCGATGCAGGCGAGCATTTCCGGGGCTTTCCAGGCACGCACCTGGCCGGTATCGGCGCTCCAGCGTTGCAGCGCGCCGTTGGGGA
Organism: Pseudomonas sp. NPDC087804; assembly: GCF_044742965.1. NCBI lineage: Bacteria > Pseudomonadati > Pseudomonadota > Gammaproteobacteria > Pseudomonadales > Pseudomonadaceae > Pseudomonas > Pseudomonas sp. NPDC087804. The sequence continues at coordinate 76,782 of NZ_JBIUVN010000001.1, forward strand.
TATCGACCCAGTACAGCGCATTTTCCTGCGCCACCCAGACCGGGCTTTCGCCCACGGCGTTGCGGGCGTCGACGATCAATTCGGCTTGCATTCTCATTCCCTTGGTTTTGATTGGGGGGGATCAAGTGAGTCGGTCAGTCGCCGAAGGGGCCCGCCGCGACGAAGGCGCCACCCTGATAAATCCGCGCCGGGTCATCGGCGGCCGGCATCGGTTGCGCCTCGACTTTCTCGCGGAATACTTCGGAGCTGTCCCGGGCTTCGAAACCGAGGTGGCTGGCGAATCGGTTGTCCCACCAGACGTCTTTGTTATCGGACATGCCGTAGACCACGGTGTGACCGACATTGGCCGTGTACAGCGAGTGCTCGAGCAGTTGCGTGAGGTCGTCGAAGCTCAGCCAGGTGTGCATCATTCGACGGTTTTGCGGCTCGGGGAACGAGGAGCCGATGCGGATGCTGACGGTCTCGATGCCATAGCGGTCGAAGTAGAAACTGGCCATGTCTTCGCCGTAGGACTTGGACAAACCGTAGTAGCCATCAGGGCGGCGCGCAGAGCTGGCGTCGAGTTGCTCGTCCTGTTTATAGAAACCGATGACGTGATTGGAACTGGCGAAAATCACTCGTTTGACGCCATGCCGGCGCGCCGCTTCGTAAATGTGAAAGACCCCGCAAATGTTGGCGCCGAGGATTTCCTCAAACGGCCGCTCCACGGACACACCGCCGAAATGCAGGATCGCGTCGACGCCTTCGACCAGTTGATGCACGGCCTGTTTGTCGGCGAGATCGCAGAGCACGATTTCTTCGCGATCATCGACAGCGGGCGTGAGCGCGGCGATGTCGGACAGTCGCAGCACGTTGGCGTAGGGGCGCAAGCGTTCGCGCAGGACTTTGCCCAGGCCACCGGCAGCACCAGTCAGCAGCAGCCGGTTGAACGGGGCGCGGGAAGGGGTGGTAGTCGTCATGGCATTCCCTTACAAATTGTTATTGGTTTGTTGTAGGTTGTCGTATGACTGCGTTGGAGTATCGGTAGGGTTTCCGGATCTTGTCAACGCGACTTTTGGTGTAGATGACGGATGGGCCAATTGGCATTTCGATCGCCCAATGGCTGCTCTGCAATGCATTCCCCTGTAGGAGTGAGCCTGCTCGCGATAGCGGTGTGTCAATCAACATCAATGTTGGATCTGCCGCGGCCATCGCTGACTTGCCAGCGATGGGGCCGGTGCCGCACTTTTGCATCGACTGACAGAACGCCTTCGCGAGCAGGCTCGCTCCCACAGGGAGACTCGGTGTGGCGACTGGCTTACAACAACGAAATCGGATAACTGATAAACACCCGGTTCTCATCGAACTCATTGGTGCTGAAGTCCCTGCGAATGGTCGCGTTGCGCCATCTCACGTTGAGGTTTTTCAGCGGGCCGCTCTGTACGGTGTAGGCCAGTTCCGACTCGCGGCCCCATTCCTTGCCGTCAGTGATCAAGCCGGTGTGGACGTTATCGCCGCTGATATAGCGGTTCATCATGGTCAGGCCGGGGATGCCCAGAACGACAAAGTTGTAGTCATGGCGCAACTGCCACGAGCGTTCCTTGGCATTGTCGTAACTGGCGTTGTAACTGTCGTTGGCCAGGGTGCCGCCGCTGGTGCCGTTGACCCGCATCCACGCATCGTCGCCGCCGAGTTTCTGCAGGCCGACATAAAAGGTGCTGCCGCCGTATCTGGCCGAGAGCATGGCGAACGCGGTCTTGTTGTCGAGTTCGCCCGCCTGGGCGCTGCCGTCTTCCTTGCCCGTGAAGAAGCCGAGGTTGGCGCCGAGCGTCCAGTCGCCCACGGGCTGGCTGTGGCTGAGGTTGAAGTACTGCTGCTGGTAGATGTCGCTGAGTTCGGCGTACCACACGCCGACCAGGGTTCGCTTGTCATTGAAGCTGTATTCGCCACCGCCGAAGTTGAAACGATCGGAGGTGAAAGCGCCCCGGCCGTTCATCGACATGTCTTCCATGCTTGCGTCGTTGCGTGGGCTGTTGCCGCGGAACTGGCCGCCGTAGACGGTCAGGCCGTTGATCTCGGTGGACGTGATCTGCCCGCCACGAAACGTTTGCGGCAGGGAGCGGCCATCGTCGGAGCGCAGGATCGGCAGGACCGGCATCCATTCACCGACCTTCAATTCGGTCTTCGACACCTTGGCTTTCATCGCCACGCCGAGCCGGCCGAAGTTGTCCGCCGGACGCCCGTCATCGTGGATCGGCAACAGTTGCGTGCCACCGGTGCCTTTGCCGCCATCAAGCTTCTGAGAGTACAACCCGAGCACGTCGAGGCCGAAACCGACGGTGCCTTGGGTGAAACCGGATTTGGCGTCGAGGATGAAGCTTTGCGTCCACTCTTCAGCCTTGCCTTGTGGGTTGGCCGGGTTAACGAAATTGCGGTTGAAGTAGGCGTTACGCAGGTTCAGCGTGGCTTTGCTGTCTTCCAGAAAGCCTTCAGCGTCGGCGCTCATGGGCATGGCGAAGGCGAGGCTGCTGCAACCTATCAGGCTCAGAGTAGATCGCGGGCGAATAACGGAAAAGCGGGAAGGGCGGACGGAATTGCGGACAAGTGTGCTCACTGTGACGCTCCCTGTTTCATTGTTGTTTTTATTATTAGTCATACGTCGTCGTACAACATTGTTGCGGATATTTCCTATGTTTTGCGGGAATGTCAACAGCAAGTTATACGATGACTATCGGCAGCACTCTGATCACTTGTAGGAGCTGCGGCACGCTGCGATCTTTTTATCTGGCTTTGGAAAAAAGAATCAAAAGATCGCAGCCTCGTTTCACTCGACAGCTCCTACAGGGATCTGTGTTGTCCATGAGATGTGTGTTGCCGGTGAATTTGCGGCAAACTTCATCCACCTTCAGCACAAGGCTTTTCAATGGATCAATACGCCCCGCGCCACTGGCAGCCGCACGAGAAGCCCAGTCTGCCCGGTTCCCCTTCGACGCCGCTGCACTCCAACCCCAAGCGCCTGGCCTATGCGCTGGTCGGTTTGCTGGTGGCGCTGACCGGTGGTTTGGGCAACTCGCTGGTGGTTGCCAACCTGCCTTATCTGCAAGGCGCACTTGGCGCCACCACGGCGGAAATGGCCTGGCTGCCGGCCGCGTATGTAATGACCAACGTGTCGATGAACCTGTTGCTGGTGAAGTTTCGCCAGCAGTTCGGTTTGCGCGCGTTCACCGAAGTATTCCTCGTGTTGTACGCGCTGGTGACCTTCGGCCACTTGTTCGTCAACGATCTCAATTCCGCAGTCGCGGTGCGGGCGGCGCACGGCATGGTCGGCGCGGCGCTGAGCTCTCTGGGCCTGTATTACATGGTGCAGGCGTTCCCGGCGAAGTGGCGGATGAAGGCGTTGGTGCTCGGCCTCGGCACGTCGCAGTTAGCCTTGCCGCTGGCACGATTATTCTCTGAAGACTTGCTGCAAATTGCCGAATGGCGCGGCTTGTACCTATTCGAATTGGGCATGGCGTTGCTGTCGCTGGGCTGCGTATTGATGCTCAAGTTGCCGCCCGGCGACCGCTTCAAAACTTTCGAAAAACTCGATTTCCTGACCTTCGCCATTCTCGCCAGTGGCGTGGCATTGTTGTGCGCGGTGCTGTCGTTGGGGCGGATCGACTGGTGGCTGGAGGCCGACTGGATCGGCGTCGCTCTCGCGTCGTCGATTGCGCTGATCATCACCGGTCTGGCCATCGAACATAACCGCAGCAACCCGATGCTGATGACCCGTTGGCTCGGCAGCGGGACGATGATTCGTCTCGCGCTGGCGGTGACCCTAATTCGTATGGTCACCTCCGAGCAGTCCACCGGTGCGGTGGGTTTCATGCAGAACCTGAACATGGGCTATGAGCAGTTGCACAGCCTGTACGTGGTAATGCTGATTGGCAGCGTCGCGGGGTTGTTGACCAGCGCACTGACGATCGACCCCAAACACCTGCTGATGCCGCTGATCATCTCGCTGGGTCTGATGGCCACCGGAGCGGTGATGGACAGTTCTTCCAACAACCTGACCCGCCCGGAAAACCTCTATTTCAGCCAGTTCCTGTTGGCCTTCGGCAGCACGTTTTTCCTCGGCCCGACCATGGTGCTCGGCACGCGCAACGTGTTGACCAATCCGCGCAACCTGGTGAGTTTTTCCGTGCTGTTCGGGATCTGTAATAACCTCGGCGGTTTAATCGGCGCGGCGCTTCTGGGCACCTTTCAGATCGTCCGGGAAAAATTTCATTCCAGTCACATCGTTGAGCACCTGACGCTGTCTGACCCTTTGGTGGCCGCGCGCGTGCAGAGTGGCGGCTCGGCGTATGGCTCGCTATTGGCCGACCCGAGCCTGCGCAACCTTGCGGGTATTCGTAGCCTGGCCAACGCCGCGACCCGAGAGGCCAACGTGCTGGCCTACAACGACGTGTTCATGCTGATCGCCGTGATCGCGGTGCTGACCATGATCTGGCTGTCCATTCGTGCGCTGTGGCTGATGAGCACCACCAAAGCCGTCGCCCCTGCGCCATCCACACCTTCGAGCGGTGCCATTTCTTCATGACCGAACCGACCACCACAACCACTAACGCCATTGCCGCCACGCCCGAAGGCGTGGCGCCGCCGTCATCGCCAAATACTGAGCCACGTTCGTTGCGGGTGCGGATCATCTCTTCAATGGGCTTTGCCGCGATCGCCATCGTCGGCGTGTTGATCGTGTTGTATGCCTGGCAATTGCCGCCGTTCAGCAGCGCGGTCGAGACCACTGAAAATGCGCTGATTCGCGGGCAGGTGACGATCATCGGCCCGCAGCTCGCCGGTTATGTCTATGAAGTGCCGGTGCAGGATTTTCAGTATGTGAAGGCCGGTGATTTGCTGGTGCGTCTGGATGATCGCATCTATCAGCAGCGTCTCGATCAATCGCTGGCGCAACTGGCGGTGCAGAAAGCCGCGTTGGCCAACGTCGTGCAGCAACGCAACAGCGCCGAGGCGACGATCAAGTTGCGCCAAGCGGTGCAGGCCGACAGCGAAGCGCAGTTGCGCAAAAGCGAGGCGGATCTGCGGCGTAACAAGGAACTGGTGAGCGACGGTTCGGTGTCGAAACGTGAGATGGACGTGGCGCTCGCAGCCAATGCGCAAAGCATTGCCGCGGTGGCGCAGGCCAAGGCCAATGTCGAAATCGCTCGTCAAGATTTGCAGACGGTGATCGTCAATCGTGGTTCGTTGGAGGCGTCGGTGGCCAGCGCGGAAGCGGCGGTGCAACTGGCGCGGATCGATTTGTCGAACACGCGCATCGTCGCGCCGCGTGACGGGCAGTTGGGGCAGATTGGCGTGCGTCTCGGCGCTTACGTCAACTCCGGGGCGCAATTGATGGCGTTGGTGCCGAACCAGAAATGGGTGATCGCCAACATGAAAGAAACCCAGATGGACAACGTGCGGGTCGGGCAACCGGTGCGTTTCACCGTCGATGCGCTGAACCACCGTAAATTCACCGGGCATGTGCAGCATATTTCGCCGGGCACGGGGTCTGAATTCGCCTTGCTGCAAGCGGACAATGCGACGGGTAATTTTGTGAAGATTGCCCAGCGGGTGCCGGTGCGGATCACGATTGATCCGGATCAGCAGGAAGAGGAACGGCTAAGGCCGGGGATGTCGGTGGTGGTTAGTATCGATACCGCCGCCGGCAACACCCAACCCCATTGACACAACCCTTGTAGGAGCTGAGCTTGCTCGCGAAAGCGGTGGTTCAGACAATTGAGATGGCGACTGTGATGACGCCTTCGCGAGCAAGCTCGGCTCCTACAGAGATCGTGTTTCAAGCCGTGATCATCGGGGGCAGGGTGCCGAGTAGCGAGACGGCGGCGACCGCGCCAATGCCGAGCAGCCATTCGAGCATCACGCTGCGTCGCAGGGTGCCCATTCGTTGTTCGCAGTCATCGATGCGCAAGCGGTTAAACAACGCCAACCCGAGCATGCCCAGCACAATCATCGCCTTGATCAACAGAATCAGCGCAAACCCGCTGAACAATGGCGTCGGCCACCACTGGCCGGTCAGCACGCGGACGTTGATCAATCCGGTGATCAGCAACCCCGCCACCAGCCAATAACCGACGCCGCTGAAACGCTGCAAAACACCACGAAGCTCACTCGGCTGACGCAGGATCATCACCAGCAGCAACAACCCACCCAGCCACGCGGCCACACAGGTCAGATGAACGATCTGATTGAGAATCAGCAGCTGCCCGCTCAGACCATCGAGCATCGCGCCGTGTCCGACCGGTGCCAGCGTCGCCAGCAACAACCCGCTCAAACCTAAGCGCAACGGCATGCTTGAACGCCACGGAGTGAACAGCAACGCCAGCAGCACCGCGTTGATCAGCAGGTGCCAGCGCCACACCTGACCAAAAAACGTATTGCCCAGCACCAGCGCAATCGTGTCTGGATCAAACGCCGCCGCAGCCGAACCGGCCATGCTCGCGGTAATCAGCAACGCCCAGGCAATCCCGCTGACCAGCGCAACCGCGGCCAGCCAACGGGCGAGTCGCGTCAGGTGCCGATCCAGTTCCAGCGCTTCACCCTTGAGCAGCAACGGCCGGAATAGCCAGGCGCCGAACAGCATCAACACCACGGTGAAATGCAGAAAGCGGCACAGCACCAGCGCTTCGCTCATGAATTACTGGCCAACCTTGAACTGATAGGCGCCTTCGCTTTTGTGCGTGTCGACCGACACTGCGTGCCATTCGACTTTGTATTCACCGGCGGTCAGCGGCGCAGCCGGGGTGATGATCAGGGTTTTCTTGTCGCCTTCGGTGGTCAGCGGTTTGACCGCAACCGGTGTGCCGTCCTTGGTCACGGTGACTTTGGTGAACGTGGCTTCGACACCTTCGGAAAAGGTCAGGCGCAGATCGGCAGGGGCAGCGACGGTGCTGTCAGCGGCCGGGGTCTGGCTTTTCAAATGGGCGTGGGCAAATACCGAAGACGCAGCGAACAGCGAGGCGAGCAGGGCAGTGGTGGTCAGGACATTCTTGAACAGCATCGCGGATACCTCTGAGGCAGAATCGAAGAACGGCCAGTTTACTCAACCGCGTCCGGGCGCGTCTGTACGAAGTTTCGTTTTCATCTGTCGCCCGCGTGCCTGAGCGGATGCTAGTCTTCAACAACGCTGTTGTCAGGGAGCCCACATGGGCAATCACAAGATCGAAATTCGCCGCAATAACGTCGAGAAAATCCTGCTGGCGGCGGAAAAAGTCTTCGCCGAAAAAGGTTTCGGCAGCACCGCGATGGCGGACATCGCCGCCGAAGTGCAACTGCCGCGTTCCAATCTGCATTATTACTTCAGCACCAAGAGCGAGCTGTACAGCGCGGTGCTGTTTGATCTGCTGGAAGTGTGGAAGCAGGACGCGCTGTGCTTCGAGATGTTCGACGATCCGCGCGTGGTGCTCAGCAGTTATATTCGCGCGAAGATGAACCACTCGCGCAGCCGGCCGTACGGTTCGAAGGTTTGGGCGAATGAAATCATCCATGGCGCGCCGACGCTGGGCGAGGCGCTGGATGTCAGCCTGTATGACTGGGCGAAAATGAAGGAAGCGAAGATTCGGCAGTGGGTCGAGGACAAGCGGATTTTGCCGGTGGAGCCGTCGGGGTTGTTGTACATGATCTGGGCGTCGACGCAGCACTATGCCGACTTTGATCATCAGGTGAATATTTTGAATGATCACCAGCCGTTGTCGGACATGCAGTTTGAGCGGGCGGTGCAGACGGTGACGAGTGTGATCTTGCGCGGGATTGGGTTGGAACCATAAGTCAAAAGATCGCAGCCTTCGGCAGCTCCTACATGATCGTTCCCACGCTCTGCGTGGGAATGCCTCTAGGGACGCTCCGCGTTCCAATGGGACGCAGAGCGTCCCGGGCTGCATTCCCACGCAGAGCGTGGGAACGATCAGTCAAACCGCAACGTGATACGGATTGCGCGGATCATGATTCCAGTCCAGAAACGGCTTGCCTGAATCCATCGGCACCATCTCGATGCAACCCGCCACCGGACAAGTGATCTGGCACAAATTGCAGCCCACACACTCATCATCAATCACTTCATATTTATGCGTCCCGTCCGCCTGGCGCAGGCTGCCAATCGCCTGATGTGAAGTGTCCTCGCAGGCAATGTGGCAACGCCCGCAACCAATGCACGCTTCCTGGTCAATCCTGGCGATCACCTGATAGTTGATATCGAGGTATTTCCAGTCCGTGATATTGCCCACCGCGCGCCCGGAAAACTCGGAAATGCTGGCGTAGCCCTGACTGTCCATCCACCGCGACAAGCCGTCCTTCATCTCCTCAACAATGCGGAAACCATGCAGCATCGCCGCCGTGCACACCTGCACCGCGCCGCTGCCCAGCGCCATGAATTCTGCGGCATCACGCCAACTGCCGATGCCGCCAATCCCGCAGATCGGCAAGCCCTGCGTCTCAGGATCACGGGCAATTTCCGCGACCATGTTCAGCGCGATCGGCTTCACCGCCGAACCGCAATAACCGCCGTGGGTGCTTTTGCTGCCGACGGTGGGCAGGGCGACCATGTGCTCCAGATCGACGCTGGTGATCGAGTTGATCGTATTGATCAGCGACACCGCATCGGCGCCACCGCGATGGGCGGCGCGGGCGGCGACGCGGATGTCGGTGATGTTCGGCGTCAGTTTGACGATCACCGGCAGCGAGCAATAAGTCTTGCACCAGCGCGTCACCTGCTCGACGTACTCCGGCACCTGACCGACCGCTGCGCCCATACCGCGCTCTGGCATGCCGTGCGGGCAACCGAAATTCAGTTCGATGCCGTCAGCGCCCGTGGCCTCAACCAGCGGCAGAATGTGTTTCCACGACTCTTCAACGCACGGCACCATCAGCGAGACGATGATTGCGCGATCCGGCCAGTCCTTCTTCACCTGAGTGATTTCGCGCAGGTTGATTTCCAGCGAGCGGTCGGTGATCAGCTCGATGTTGTTGATACCGAGCACTTCACGGTTGTTGCCGTAGTGCGCCGAGTAACGCGACGAAACGTTGACCGCCGCCGGATCCTCGCCAAGGGTTTTCCAGACCACGCCACCCCAGCCTGCTTCAAACGCGCGCACCACGTTGTAGGCTTTGTCGGTCGGTGGCGCGGAGGCCAGCCAGAACGGGTTCGGTGCTTTGATGCCGGCGAAGACTATCGAGAGATCGGCCATTTACGCAGCCTCCACGTTGAGCATCAGTTGAGCGTTGATCGCCTCGGCGGCGAGTTTGCCGTGCTGCACGGCTTGCACGGTGAGGTCTTGATCGAGGCTGGTGCAGTCGCCGCCGGCATACACGCCGGGAATGCTGGTGCGCAGGTTTGCATCGACCTGAATGCGTTCACCCTGGCGCTTGAGTTCACGGGCGAGCGGGTCGGCGAGGGCGCTGCTGTCGAAGGACTGGCCGATGGCTTTGAAGATTGCGTCGGCGGCCAGTTCGAAGGTTTCACCGGTGGTTTGCAGGCGTCCTTCGACCAGATCGGTGCGAGCGAAACGCATGCCGCGCACGTTGCCTTGATCGTCGAGCAGCACTTCTTCCGGTTGTGCCCAAGTCAGCAGACGCACCTGATTGGCCTTGGCGATGTCTTGTTCATGGCCAGTGGCGCCCATGTCCGCCGCGCCACGGCGATACACCAGATTGACATCGCGAGCGCCGAGGCGAGCCATTTGCACGGCCATGTCGATCGCGGTATTACCGGCGCCGAGGACGATGCAGCGTTCGGCCAGTGGCAGTTGCGTGAGGTCATCGGCCTGACGCAGTTCGCGGATGTAATCGGTGGCGGCGAGCAGGCCCGGGGCGTCTTCGTGGGCCAGGCCGAGCTGCTTGCTGGCGTTGAGACCGAGGCCGAGGAACACCGCGTCGAATTGGTGATGCAGTTCGCTGAGGGTCAGATTCTCACCGAGTTTCTGCCCGTGGCGAATTTCGATGCCGCCGATTTGCAGGAGGAAATCCAGCTCCTTTTGCGCGTAATCGTCGACCAGTTTGTACTTGGCGATACCGTACTCGTTGAGCCCGCCAGCCTTCTCCCGCGCTTCGAAAATCACCACGTCATGACCGTGCATGGCGCTGCGATGCGCGCAGGACAAACCGGCCGGCCCGGCACCCACCACGGCGATGCGTTTACCGGTGGCTGCCGCGCGCTGGAACGGGTGCTCAGTAAAGTGTGCGTTGTCGACGGCGTAGCGTTGCAGCAGGCCGATCAGCACCGGCGCGCATTCGTGGGCGTTGTTGCGCACGCAGGCTTGCTGGCAGAGGATTTCAGTCGGGCAAACGCGTGCGCAACTGCCGCCGAGGATGTTCGCCGAGAGAATTTTCTGCGCGGCACCGGGGACGTTGTCTTGATGGATATTGCGGATGAACGAGGGGATATCGATCTCGCTCGGGCACGCATTCACGCACGGCGCGTCGTAGCAATACAGGCAGCGCGAGGCTTCCAGATGTGCCTGCCGAGCGTTGAGCGGCGGCGCCAGATCAGTGAAATGCCCGGCGAGGGCGGCCGCGCTTTCGTGCGGGTGGGGGAGATGGTTCAGGGTCTCGATCACGGTTGTGTGCCTCACGGTAACTGCCTCTATCGGGCATTGGCCAAATCCCCGTGTAGGCGCTGCCGAAGGCTGCGATTTGTTGATCTTGATCTTAAAAAACAAGATCAAAAGATCGCAGCCTTCGGCAGCTCCTACAGGGGAATGCATTTCAAATGTGGGAGCGGGCTTGCTCGCGAAGGCCGAAGGCCTCGATATCAGCGTTTCACAGCAACTGGCTTATGTTGCTCAGCCCGCTTACTCAGCAAATCAAACACCGCCGGATACGCCGGCCGTTCGATGTACCGTCCGGCGCCGCGCTCGGCGCGCAGGTCGCCATCGGCCCAGACCAATCGGCCCTGGCTGACGGTATGGCTCGGCACGCCGCGCACGGTCTTGCCTTCGAAGATGTTGAAATCCACCTGCTGATGGTGGGTCTTGGCGGAAATGGTGCGCGTGCCTTGCGGATCCCACAGCACCAGGTCGGCATCGGCACCGACGCGAATCGCACCTTTACGCGGATAAAGATTGAAGATTTTCGCGGTGTTGGTTGAGGTGAGCGCAACGAAATCCTGCATCGATAAACGACCGGAATTAACGCCCTCATCCCAAAGCACCGCCATGCGATCTTCGATACCCGCCGTGCCGTTGGGGATCTTGCTGAAGTCATCACGACCCGCCGCTTTTTGCTCGGCGCAGAAGCAGCAATGATCCGTCGCAGTGGTGTGCAGATTACCGTTCTGCAGTCCGTGCCACAGCGCCTCTTGATGACCGCGCGGACGGAACGGCGGGCTCATCACGTAACCCGCAGCAGTCTGCCAGTCCGGGTGTTGGTAGACGCTGTCGTCGAGCAGCAAATGCCCAGCGAGCACTTCGCCGTACACGGGCTGGCCTTTGCTCCGTGCATAGGTGATTTCGTCGAGGGCTTCCTTGGTCGAGACGTGCACCAGATACAACGGCGTGCCAATGGTTTCAGCGATACGAATCGCCCGGCTCGCCGCTTCCCCTTCAACCTGCGAAGGCCGCGACAGCGGATGCGCTTCCGGCCCGGTGATGCCTTGGGCCATCAACTTGCGTTGCAGGTGATAGACCAGCTCGCCGTTTTCCGCGTGCACGGTTGGTACCGCACCGAGCTCCAGACAACGCTCGAAACTCGCCACCAGCGTGTCGTCGGCAGCCATGATCGCGTTCTTGTAGGCCATGAAATGCTTGAAGCTGTTGATGCCGTGATGGCTGACCAGCTCGGCCATTTCCTCACGCACCTGCTCGCTCCACCAAGTGATCGCGACGTGGAAGCCATAGTCGGAGGCGGACTTCTCCGCCCAGCCGCGCCACTGATGAAACGCTTCCATCAATGATTGCTGCGGATTGGGAATGACGAAGTCGATGATCGACGTGGTGCCACCGGCCAGACCCGCCGCCGTGCCGCTGTAGAAATCCTCGCTGGCCACGGTGCCCATAAACGGCAGTTGCATGTGCGTATGCGGATCGATGCCGCCGGGCATCAGGTATTGGCCGCTGCCGTCGAGCACTTCGGCGCCGGCGGGAATATCAAGGTTTTCACCGATGGCTTTGATCACGCCGTCGGCGCAATAGACGTCGGCGCGATAACTTTCATCATGGGTAACAACGGTGGCGCCACGGATCAACAGAGACATTCCGAGTTCCTCGCAGGCATGACCGACTTGTGCCGGTTCTAAATGTTTTATTGATGTACAGCAGTTCAGGGTGTATTCCTGTCAGCGCTGTCAGGAATAGAAACTAGTCGTGAATTTGCAATAGAGCAAGAATATTTTTTATAAGCTTATGTATGTTTTAACTCTATGAAAAATAACGATAAAAAGTACAAATCACCAAAATGGTGAGGCGGCTCCCCATTTTGACGCACTTGACAGGATGGAAATATGAGCAAGATTTCCTATGTGAAATCAGCCGCTTGAAGTTGAGCTGCGGTTGCACGTTCACAATGAAAATAAATGCAGTGCACCAGTTTGAGTCCTGTCTGTTCGGACAACTTGCCAAGTGTTTAGCCTGAGCACCCAGACAAGTTTCCGCGAACTCATCAGGTGAATAATTAAAACTGATAAATATCAGAAAGTTGCAATGCGTTTGAAGCACGGCCCTAGCGCCAAGCGGTTCACCCGGCACGTTTATTGATGCCGCCGCTGACACCATGGCCGGTGCACGAAAGTTGTCAGTTCCTCCGGCCATCGTCCGGCTCGCGCCTTGTGTGCAAGCCGCCTGATGAGCAAAAAAATAATCAGAAGAACAGTGGAGCGGCCATGCAACAGAACAGATCGCAAGTGACCGAACGCGACGGCTTGTTCGAACTCGAAGCCGGCAGCGACGTCCTCGACAGTCCCCGTTACAACCACGATATGGCACCGACCAAGGTGCGCGAACGAACCTGGAACAAATGGCACATCACCGCGCTGTGGGTCGGCATGTCGATCTGCGTGCCGACCTACACCCTCGGCGGCGTGCTGACGGCGTACTTCGGCTTGAGTGTGGGCGAAGCGCTGCTGGCGATTCTGTTCGCCAATATCATCGTGTTGATTCCGCTGACGCTGAACGCCTTTCCCGGGACCAAATACGGCATTCCGTTTCCCGTGTTACTGCGCTCGTCGTTCGGCATTCTCGGCTCCAACGTGCCCTGTTTGATTCGCGCGCTGGTGGCGTGCGGCTGGTTCGGCATTCAGACAATGTTTGGCGGTTTGGCGATTCACCTGTTTCTTGGCTCGATTTTCGACGGCTGGAAATCCCTTGGCGGAACGGGGGAGGTGATCGGCTTCATGGTGTTCTGGGCGCTGAACCTGTGGGTGGTGATTCGCGGCGCCGAGTCGATCAAGTGGCTGGAAACCTTGTCCGCGCCGTTGCTGGTGGCGGTCGGCATCGGCTTGCTGGTATGGGCGATGCCCAATGTCTCGATGACGGAACTGCTGGCGATCCCGCCGAAGCGTCCGGAAGGCGCCAGTGTGGTGAGTTACTTCGCCGCCGGGCTGACGGCAATGGTGGGTTTCTGGGCGACGTTGTCGTTGAACATTCCGGACTTCAGTCGTTACGCCAAGAGCCAGAAAGATCAAATCCTCGGGCAGATTTTCGGCCTGCCGCTGACCATGTTTTTGTTCGCCTCGCTGGGCGTGATCATGACCGCGGCGTCGGTGAAACTGGTCGGCGTGACGGTGTCTGATCCGGTGACTTTGATCGGCCATATCCAGAGCCCGGTGTGGGTCGCGGTGGCCATGGCGCTGATCATCATCGCCACGCTGTCGACCAACACCGCCGCGAACATTGTCTCGCCGACCAATGATTTTCAGAACATCGCGCCCAAGGTGATCAACCGCACCAAAGCGGTGTTGCTGACCGGGTTGGTCGGCCTGTTGCTGATGGGACATGAGCTGCTGAAAAAGCTCGGTTTGATCGTTTCCGATGTGAGCCTGGAGACCGTGTATTCCAACTGGTTGCTGGGTTATTCGAGCCTGCTCGGGCCGATTGCCGGGATCATGGTGGTGGACTATTTCCTGATCAAGAAACAGCAACTGGACCTGGCCGGGTTGTACCGCGATGACGTGTATCCGGCGTGGAACCGGGCCGGGTTTCTCGCGTTTGGTGTGCCGGTGGTGCTGACCTTGTTGTCGCTGGGTAGCGATGCGTTCAGCTGGTTTTACAGCTATGGCTGGTTCACCGGCTCGGCGTTGGGCGGGATTATTTATTACGGGTTGTGCGTGATGCGGGCGCAGCCTTCTGCCGTGAAAACAGCGGTGTAAGTCATGATCATTCCCACGCTCTGCGTGGGAATGCAGCCCGGGACGCTCTGCGTCCCAACAGCGGACGCAGAGCGTCCATGGATGAGTTCCCACGCAGAGCGTGGGAACTATCGGCATCAACACTGAGGAGATCCCCATGAACGCAGCCGTAGACGTTCTGCAATCGACCCATCAGCACATCAACCGCGATCGCCTCTGGGCCTCGCTCATGGAGCTGGCCAAGCTCGGCGCCACGGTCAAGGGTGGGGTCTGTCGCCTGGCCCTGACCGACCTCGACCGCCAGGCCCGCGACCTGTTCGTGCAATGGTGCAAGGACGCCGGGTGCAGCGTCACGGTCGATGCCGTCGGCAACATCTTTGCCCGCCGGCCGGGGCGCAATCCCGACCTGCCGCCAGTGATGACCGGCAGCCACATCGACACGCAACCCACCGGTGGCAAGTTCGACGGCTGCTTCGGTGTGCTCGCTGGCGTCGAGGTTCTGCGCACACTCAACGACCTCGGCGTGGAAACCGAAGCGCCGCTGGAAGTGGTGGTCTGGACCAACGAAGAAGGCTCACGCTTCGCGCCATGCATGATGGGCTCCGGCGTGTTCGCCGAAAAATTCACCCTCGAAGAAACGCTGGCCAAGGTCGATGCCGAGGGCATCACGGTCGGCGAAGCACTCAATGCGATCGGTTACGCCGGCCCGCGCAAAGTCAGCGGCCATAAAGTCGGCGCCTATTTTGAAGCACACATCGAACAAGGCCCGATCCTTGAAGACGAACAGAAAACCATCGGCGTGGTGCTCGGTGCGCTGGGGCAGAAGTGGTTCGATCTGAAACTGCGCGGCGTCGAGGCCCACGCCGGCCCAACACCGATGCACCTGCGCAAAGATGCACTGGTCGGCGCCTCGGTCATCGTCGGCGCCGTCAACCGCGCCGCCCTCGGCCATCAACCGCACGCCTGCGGCACGGTCGGCTGCCTGCAAGCCTATCCCGGCTCGCGCAACGTCATTCCCGGCGAAGTGCGCATGACCCTCGATTTCCGTCATCTGGAACCGGCGCGACTGAATTCGATGATTGCTGAGGTGAAGCAGGTCATCGAAGCGACTTGTGAGGAACATGGCCTGACTTATGAACTGACCCCGACCGCCGACTTCCCGCCGCTGTACTTCGAAAAAGGTTGCGTGGAAGCGGTACGCGGCGCGGCCAAGGGCTTGGGCCTGTCGCACATGGACATCGTCAGCGGCGCCGGCCACGACGCAATCTTCCTCGCCGAACTTGGGCCTGCGGGGATGATTTTTGTGCCATGCGAAGGCGGGATCAGCCACAACGAAATCGAAAACGCCGCGCCGGATGATCTGGCGGCCGGGTGCGCGGTGTTGTTGCGGGCGATGCTCGCGGCTTCGGCGGCGGTGGCAGCCGGTAAAGCCGCCGCATAAACATCAACAGATCGCAGCCCTGTGTAGGAGCTGCCGCAGGCTGCGATCTTTTGCTGACACGCAAATGTCATGAAAATGTGCGACGTTGCCGCCCATGAAAATCATCACCTCCGGCGCGTCCTATCTGGACATCGACGCCTACGCCTGCTGCATCGCCTACGCCGAATTACTCAATCTGCAAGGCATTCCCGCCCGCGCCGTCAGCAGCGCAAAACCCAACGCCAGCGTCTCGAAAACCGTGCTTGATTGGGGTCGCGCCTTTCAAACGCATGAACCATTGCTGACTGACGAATTCATCTTGGTTGACGTATCCGACTATCACCATTTCGATCCACTGGTCGTGCTCGATCAGGTCGTGGAAGTCATCGACCATCATCCAGGTTACGAAGATTACTGGGCAAAGAAACTCGGTTCAGCCGCCGACATCCGCCCGATCGGCGCTGCGGCAACTCAAGTCTTTCAGCGTTGGCAGACCTCAGACTTGCTAGCAAAAATCAGCGAACAAAGTGCCGCACTGTTGGCCACCGCGATCCTCGACAACACCCTGAACTTCACCAGCCAGATGACCACCGCAGCGGACATCGACGCCTACGCCGAACTCGCGTTTCGGGCGAAACTCGCGACCGACTGGCCCGAGAAATACTTCCTCGAATGCCAGGCCAGCATCGAATCAGACCTTGCCAATGCCTTGGCAGCCGACCTGAAACGGCTGAAACCCGAAAGTAATCTGCCGCAAGTCTTCGCACAAATGACCGTGTGGGATGCCGATGCGTTGCTGCAAAAGCATCGGCCAGCGATCAGCCAATGGATGGCGGAGCAGGGCGATGACTGGATGCTGAATGTCATCAGCATCCGCGACCGGAAAAGTTGCTTGCTGGTCGAACCCGAACTCAGTCAACAAAAGCTGAATAGGCTGATGCAGTTTGGATGGTGCTCTGGAATGGCTGTTGTCGAGCCATCGATGTTACGCAAAGAACTTCTGAAGCTGAGCCTTTCAGTGGCCCCCTGTAGCAAATCCTGAAAACGCATATGGAATTTGTAGGAGTGAGCCTGCTCGCGATAACGGGCTGTCAGACACTGCAATATTGTCTGATGTACCGCCATCGCGAGCAGGCTCACTCCTACAAGTCATTCATGCGTGCAGTTGGGTTACGCGATTAATCCAGGGTGAGGTTTTTTGTTCGGCGGTCATTGCCCTGCGGATTACCGATATCCAGCAACCGCCTCTCCACCAACACATTCTCCAGCGCCTGACGCTCGAACGGCGCCATTTGGTGTTCGCGCTTTTTCAGCTCCAGCAGAATGGGGCTGGACCAGGTGCGGTAGGTCTGTTCGATCGTGCGACGCGACGTCATCAGTCTCTCCTTGATCAAGAGCCCAGGGGCTCAGTCCGATGAGGGAGTAACGTTAGACGACAAACCCGGAAGTCGCGAATACGACGATCCCGTGTAGGAGCTGCCGAAGGCTGCGATCTTTTGACTTGGTTTTTTAAAAGACAAGATCAAAAGATCGCAGCCTTCGGCAGCTCCTACACGGGTTCGAGGGTCAGTCTTCTACGTTCATCAGTTGTTGCACGCCTTCCCACGCTTCGGCGCGCATGCGTTCGATGTCCAGGCCGGGGATTACGCCGTTGTCGACCACAATCCGGCCGCCGACCAGGCTGTATTTCACCGTGATCGGTTCGCCCGCAACCACCGGCGCGACGGCGCTGTCGTGGAAGCCGTAGAACCGTGGGTGATCGAGGCTGTAGACCACCAAATCCGCCGCTTGCCCGACTTCCAAAGCGCCAACCGCGCCGAGCCCCAACACCTGTGCGCCACCCGCCGTGCCCCAGTGAATGACGTCTTCAGCGGTGGTCGCCGAGGCGCCTTGTTCGGCGCGGTGGATCAGCCACGCGGTGTTGGCCTCACCGACCATGCTTCCGGATTCATTCGACGCTACGCCATCCACGCCCAGGGAAATCGGCACACCTGCCTCGTACATCTGCGGCACTGGCGCGACGCCGCTGCCCAGTCGCGCATTGCTCACCGGGCAGTGGGAGATGCCGGTGCCGGTCTGCGCGAGCATGCTGATTTCGCCCGGTTGCAGGTGTACGGCGTGGGCGAACCAGACGTCGGGGCCGAGCCATTCGTGTTCGGCGACGAATTCCACTGGCAGGCAGTTGTATTTTTCGCGGCAGAAATTCACGTAGTTCTGCGTTTCCGACAGGTGCGTATGCAGACGCAAACCAAGGCCGCGTGCGGTGTGGGCGAGTTCACGCAGCAGCGTCGGCGGCAGCGAGAACGTTGGCGTGGTTGGCGCGACAACCACGCGGCGCATCGCGTCTGGAGTGTCCTGGTGATACAACGATTTCAGCCGTTCGATGTCGCCGACCATTTGCTCAAGGCTTTCCGGTTGCAGCGCGGTTTTCGAGAAGCCCGGATGTGCGCTCGCCGATTCCAGCGCGCCGCCACGGCACAGCACAAAGCGCAGGCCAAACTCATCGGCCATGTCGAACAGCAAGTCGCCGGTCTCGGTGCTGCCGTGAGCGTGGTAGAGGTAATGGTGATCGGCGCAGGTGGTGACGCCGGACAGCAGCAATTCGACCATGCCCAGTCGTGCAGCAATCCGCGCCAGTTGCGGGGTAAAGCGGTTGAGGCGCGGGTAGGGCACGCTCGCCAGCCAGCCTTGCAGATCCTGATTCAGCCCTGCGGGCACGGCTTTGAGCAGGTTCTGGAACAGGTGATGGTGGGTGTTGATCCAGCCGGGATAGACCACGCAGTTGCGCGCGTCGATCAGCCGTTCGCCGGGTTGCGCTTCGAGGTTCGCGGCCATTTCGGCGATGCGACCGTTGACCACGCGGATGTCCACGGCGCCGGCCCGCGCGCGAGGGCCGCGCAGGCCGGTCATCACCGCGACCGGGTTTTTGATCAGGATGTTCTGAAGTTGAGTCATGGGCAGCTCCAAACTAAAGGATGTGCGAGGCGGATTTGCTGGCGGTGGTTTCCGGCACGCTGACGCCATTCAGCGCAGCGTTGAGCAGCACCGACACCAGGCAAGCGATAACCACGCTGCTGTGCAGGAACGGCTGCGACCACTCGGGGAGTTGTTTGAACAAGGTGGGTGCGAGCACCGGCACCAGCGCGGCGGCGATGGTGAAACCGACGATCAAGACGTTGTAGCGATTGCGCTCGTAATCGACTTTGGCGAGGGTCTGAATGCCCGCCGCCGCAACCACGCCGAACATTGCAATGCCAGCGCCACCGAGAGCGGCGGTCGGCATCGAAGCGATGATCGCGCCGGCCTTTGGCACCAAGGCAATCGAGCACATCAGCAAACCGCTGACCGCGACCACCCAACGGCTGCGCACGCCGGTGAGGATCACCAGGCCGACGTTTTCCATGAAGGCGATAAAGGGAAACGCGGCGAACATCCCGGCGATGGTGCTGGCCAGGCCATTGGCGCGCAGACCGTTGATGACCTGTTTGTCCTCGACCGGTTTTTCGACAATGTCGCCGATGGCCACGAACAGCCCCATCGACTCGACCATCTGCACGATCATCACCACCACCATGGTCGCGATGGGGATCAGGCTGAAGGTTGGCAGGCCGAAGTAGAACGGGTAGGGCACGGTCAGCCACGGCGCTTCTTCGACGCTGTGAAAACTGCCCATGCCCAGACCGTAGGCCAGACCGGCGCCAACCAGCATCCCGATCAACACCGCCATGTTGCGCAGCATCGGGCTGCCATAGCGGTTGACCAGTAGAATCGTCAGCAACACCACCACGGCCACACCGAGGAACGCCGGCGCGCCGAAGTTGCTCGCGTTGCGCCCGCCGCCAACCCATTCATAGGCAATCGGGAACAGCTGCAAACCGATCACGGTGACGATGCAACCGGTGACCACGGGCGGAAAAAACCGCCGTAATCGACCGACGAAGGGCGCCATCAGCATGGTGAAAATCCCCGCGCCGATCACCGCCCCGCAGACCCCGGCGAACCCCACCTCCGGGTTGCTGCCGATGGCGATCACCGGGCCAACGCTGCTGAACGCCACGCCTTGTAGAATCGGCAGGCGCACGCCGAATTTCCAGAAGCCGACGGTTTGCAGGAGGGTGGCAATGCCGGAACAGAACAGCGTGGTACTGATCAGCACCACCGTGTCGGCGTGGGACATTTTTAGGGCACTGGCGACAATCAACGGCACGGCGATGGCGCCGATGTACGAGACGGCCATGTGTTGCAGGCCGAGGGTGAGCATCTGTCGTACCGGCAAAACGCGGTCGACGGGGTGCACGGTGGATGCGGTTTTTGATGGGGATGTGGCTGACGACATGGGGAAACACCTCTGGCTGTTTTTATGCGGTAGAGAGGGGTATTCGTCTGATGCCTGCTGCAGGTCCCCTGTAGGAGTGAGCCTGCTCGCGATAGCGGTGAATCAGTCACCATCATTGCTCAATGACACACCGCTATCGCGAGCAGGCTCACTCCTACAGGTTTTGTGGCATCAGTCATTCGTACACATGTGCCCGAAGCCGCCATCCACCGGCTCCGATGCCTTGTTTCAGCCTGCCAGGCAGGCGGCGAAGCCTTGGTTCAGGGCCGCGCGATCCAGGTCGCGGCCGATGAACACGATCTTGCTCGAGCGGGGCTCCGTGCCCCACGCGGTCGAGGCGCGGAATTCCACCAGGCTGTGCACGCCTTGCAGCACGTAGCGCTGGTCTTCATTGGCCACGGCGAGCACGCCTTTCATGCGATAGAGGTTGTCGGCCTGGGAGGAGCGCAGCTCGCTGATCCAGCGGTGGAACGCCATCAGGTTGACCGCGCCGTCCACAGCGATGCCCACCGATGACACGCTTGGGTCGTGCTGGTGATCCTGCTCTTCAATAGACTGCTCAGCGTGATGCTCATGGTCGTGATGATCGTGATCGTGCTGATCCGCGCCGATTTCCATGAGCTTCTGCGTGCATTCAAACGCGCCGATGCCGAGGATCTTCGTCAGATCGATTTGCGCGTGGGTCGAGGTCACCAGATCTGCCGTGGCATTCAAGCCACGGATCTTGCCGCGCAAGGTTTCCACTTCTTCAGCGCTGACCAGATCGACCTTGTTGATGACGATCCGGTCGGCGCAAACGATCTGATCCACTGCCTGATTGTCGACGCCGTCGAGTTGCAGATCCTCCAGGTGCTGGGCGATGTGCTTGGCGTCGACCATGGTCACGATGGCGTCGAGTTCGACTTCATCGGCGATCGGGTCATTGATGAAAAAGCTCTGCGCCACCGGGTACGGATCGGCCAGGCCGCTGGTCTCGATAAGGATGTGGTCAAGCCGCACCGGCCGCGCGACCAGTTCGCGGACAATGCGCACCAAGTCCTCGCGAACTTCGGCGGTGCAGCACACGCAGCCGTTGACCATCTCGTAGATTTCTTCGGTCTCGGAACTGAGGACGAGGTCGCCGTCGATGCCGACTTCACCGAATTCGTTTTCGATCACGGCGATTTTGCGACCGTGGTTTTCTTTGAGGATGTAATTGAGCAGGGTGGTTTTACCGGCACCGAGGAAACCGGTGAGGATGGTCACGGGGATTTTGGTGTTGCGGGTTGGGGCGTTGAATGGGGTGTTCATGGTGAGGCTCCTTTGATTGACCGGTGCACACTGAATTCGGGGTGATGAAATTTTTGATGTTTAACCCTTGTGGTGAGGGGATTTATCCCCGATGGGTCGCGAAGCGGCCCCAAATCCTGCCACCGCGCTGTATCAGGCAGACCGCGGTTGCCGGTTTTACGACTGCTTCGCAGCCGAGCGGGGATAAATCCCCTCGCCACAGTTATTGATTTCCACAGTTGGATCCGGGTGTTCTTGCCAGCGTCGTGCAACGCCGGCATCGAGGCCGAAAAGGTCGAGCACGCGGCCGAGGCTGTGGTCGACCATTTGTGCGAGGTTTTCCGGGCGGGCGTAGAACGCGGGCACCGGTGGAGCGATGATTCCGCCCATCTCGGTGACGGCGGTCATGTTGCGCAGGTGGGCGAGGGTCAGCGGGGTTTCGCGGGCAATCAACACCAGCGTGCGGCGCTCCTTGAGCGTGACGTCGGCGGCGCGACCGATCAGCCCCGATGAAGTGCCGGTGGCAATCTCGGCCAGCGTCCTCATCGAGCACGGCGCCACCACCATGCCGAGGCAGCGAAACGAACCGCTGGCAATCCCGGCGGCGACGTCATCGGCGCGGTGGTAATGACTGGCCAATGCAGTGACGTCGGCGAGTTTGTAATCGGTTTCGTGAGCCATGGTCAGCAGCGCCGCGCGGCTGATGATCAGGTGGCTTTCGATGTCCAGTTCAGCGAGCAATTGCAGCAAGCGCACGCCGTAGATGAAGCCGGACGCGCCGCTGATGCCGACGACCATCCGTTGCCGGTTCACGATTCCAGTCCTTTGAGCAAAACCCGCGCGCGTTCGAGTACATCCTGATCCAGCTGCGCCTTGATCCCGTCAAACCCGGAACCGCGAGTCGCATCCAGGCCCATCCGCGAAGTGGTGCCGTTGACCGACGACGATGGATCGAGCGGACTACCGGGCAAACCATCGATGGTGAAAATATCCAGATGCGGCTGGAAGTGCGTGGCCAGCGCCCACAGCACCTGGCTGTCATCGCTGATGTCGATATCGCTGTCCACCGCGATCACGGTTTTCAGGTACGGATCCCAGCCGAGCAACGCCAGCATGATCTGCCGCGCCTCGCCGTCGCGGCTCTGATCCAGCGCGACGTAGCAGTGAAAATGCGTGCCGGAATTCGGGTAATGCACAGCGGTGACAGCGGGGAAACGTGCCTTGAGTTTTTCGCTCATCTCCGCTTCGCGCGGCAGGCGTGCGAGGGTCAAATGCTCGGCGTAGCGGCCGCCCATCACATCGACCAGCCAGGCATCTTTGCGCTTTAACAGGGTGTCGACGCGCAGCACATTGTTGGTCGAGCGATCCGAGGAATAACCGCTGAATTCACCGAACGGGCCTTCCTCGGCATAGGCCGCCGGGTCGATCGCGCCTTCCAGAACAAACTCGGCGTACGCTGGCACACCGATGCCGTAGCGTGGAGTTTTCACCAGTTCCAGCGGCGCACCAAACAGCCCGCCGGCGACGGCGCGTTCATCGGTGCCATACGGCAAACGCGCAGCGGCGGCGAGCATGAACAGTGGGTGCGCTCCGACCACCATCGCTACGCGCAATTCTTCACCACGTTCGCGCGCGGTTTGCAGCATCCGCCACAGGTGGCCACGTGAGTGCAGGCTGGTGGCGAGGGCCTGGCGGGCGTGGCGCATCGAGCGGTGATAGCTCATGTTGGCGATGCCGGTCAGCGGGTCTTCGGCAACGATGATGGCGTTGGTGACGTACGGGCCGCGATCGCTGTCGAAATGCTTGAGCATCGGCAGCAGCGCCAGATCCAGCGCTTCGCCTTCGAAGACTTCATCGAGAATCGCGCCGTTTTCTACGTAACGCGGGGCGATGGCTTGGTTGGCGCGGGTTTGAAAAGTTTCGTGCAGTTGCGCAGGCGTTACGCCGAACAGCCGGGCGATGCGGGTTCGGGAGGCGAACAAATTAGTCGCCACCGGCACGCCGAGGTGGCCGACGTTTTCGCAGATCAGCAGTGGATCGCGGCCTTGGGCGGCGAGGGCATCGACCAGGGCGGTGACGTCCTGATCGGCAGAAATCGGTTGAGTGACGGTCAGCACATCGTCCGGGTACTCACGGCGATAGGCGTCGATGAACACGTGAAAGTCCTGAGAATCGCCGAGCGTCGAACAGGTCATGGTGTCACCTCGTAAAAAGCAGGCACGCAGGGGTGAGAGGGCGTTCGCGCGGCCAGCCGTTGGCCTGCCGGTCGAACGAACGCCGGGTCATCTTCGTGCCTGTAAAGTCGCTGTGTGCTCTGTGTACAGATCCCTTGTGGCGAGGGCCTTTGTGGCGAGGGGATTCATCCCCGTTGGGCTGCGAAGCGGCCCCAAATCCCGCAATTGCGCTGTGTCAGGAAAACCTCATTCACAGGTTTTGCGACTGCTGCGCAGCCGAGCGGGGATAAATCCCCTCGCCACAGGGTTTCCTTGTTACCCCAAGGATCTGCGTTATCTAGAGGTACGTGGTGGTCAGGCGAATGTCGGCCTCGGCCAGATCCTTCGGCGGTGGCGTCGGTTCGATCCCGCACAACCTTGCGATGTTGTTGCCCAGGTAGTCTTCGAGATGATCCTCATCAATCCCCAAGCCTTGCGGTGCCGGCGAGCACAACACTTCCAGTTCCCGCAGCCACATCCCCGGCTCATTCGGAGGCGAATCGGTGCCGAACACGATCTTGTTGCGCGGCAGTTCCTTGGCGAATTCGACGATCCGCGACTGGAAGCACCAGCCCGATTCGCAGTACACATTTGGCGTGTCCATCGCCATCCAGAACGCTTCGAACGAGTAGTTGCCGCCGGTCTGGATACCGAAGTGGCCGATGATGAAATTGACCATCGGGAACTCGCGGATGATCGGGTAGAACATCGTCGGAATCGTGTACGGGCCGTCGCCGGTGTGGATCAGCACGACGATGTTGTACTTGGCGCAGACCTTCATCGCCGGACGCAGCCAGTCGAGTGCGCGATCCGGGCGATAGCCGTGCATGTTGGCGTGCAGCTTGAGCATCTTGAAGCCGTATTCCTTGATGTGGAATTCCAGCTCCGCTGCACCGTTTTCCGGTCCCCAGCGCGGGTTGAAGTTGAAGTTGCCGATGAAGCGATCCGGGTACTTCATGCACAGTTCGGCGATGTACGACATGTAGTCGCGCACGCCTTCGCGGCCCCGGCGGTTGCCGTCGCGATAACCGGTGTTGCCCGGTGGCGGCTGGATGAAACCCATGTCGATGCGGCGTGGTTTGCCGTTGATCATGTACGGGCCGTCCATCAGTTTGAGCATGCGCTCGCCGGTGAACGGTTCGCCGGTGTGGCGCCAGGCCTCGTCGACCAGGTTGGTGGGGTGCAGATGGGTGTCGATGATCATCGGTTCAGCTCCTGGCCAGTTGAGTGGTGACGGGGCGCTTGAGTTGCGCCTCTGCTTCGGAAACGGAACGGGGTGGCGGGGTTGGCTCAAGGCCGATCATCCGCGCGGTGTTGTTGCCCAAGTAGTCTTCGAGAGTGTCCTCGTCGAGGTTCAGGCCTTGCGGCGGTTCGTGGCAGAGCACTTCGAGCAGGCGCAGCCACATGCCCGGTTCGTTCGGTGGCGTGTCGGTGCCGAAGAGGATCTTGTGCGTCGGCAAGACCTTGGCGAATTCGACGATCCGCGATTGCAGGCACCAGCCGGATTCGCAGTAGACGTTGGGCAATTCCATCGCCCATTGCATCGGTTCAAACACGTAGACGCCACCGGTCTGCACACCGAAGTGGGCCATGATGAAATTGACGTTGGGGAATTCCTTGATCATCGGCACCCATTCCGACGGGATGCTGTAAGGGCCGTCGCCGGTGTGCAGCTTGACCGGAATGCCCAGCTCGGCGCACTTCTCGAAGCATGGGCGCACCCAGTCGAGTGCGCGGTCAGGACGGTAGGCGTGCATGTTGGCCTGCATCTGCACCATGCCGAAACCGTGTTCCTTGACGTAGCGCTCGATCGCTTCGACGCCGTTTTCAACGCCGCAGCGCGGGTTATAGACGAAGCAACCGATGAAACGATCCGGGTAGGTCTGCACCATTTTCAGGGTGTAGGCCATGTAGGCGTCGATGGATTCGCGGCCGGTCAGGTCGCCGTCGGTCCAGGTGTAAATCGTGTTGCCTTGCGGCGGCTGGATGAAGGCTTTGTCAATGCGGCGAGGCTTGCCGTTGACCATGTACGGGCCATCCATCATCTCCAGCAGACGCTCGCCGGTGAACGGGTCACCGTCATGCCTCCAGGCGAGGTCCACCAGATCGGTGGGATAGCAGCTGATATCGATGATCATTGCAGTCGATCTCCTGATAGCGGGGAAGGGAGCCTTGCGGCTCTCGGCATCCACGTCCCGGGCAATCGGCCGTTTCTATGCGCAAGACTCGCGCATTCCCTCGCCTGTTCGCATCCGGCCCGGGTGGGTGGCTGCTGAGGGCGAGTATTGGAAAGGGGGGAGGGGTTCGTACAATATTAATTGGGCGGGGTGGTGATATGCGTTCGATATGGGCCTTGTAGCAAAATCAAAAGATCGCAGCCTTCGGCAGCTCCTACGGGGATCGGTGTAGGAGCTGCCGCAGGCTGCGATCTTTTGATCTTCGGTAATTGTGCTCGCCTCTTCGCGAGCAGGCTCGCTCCCACAGGGGAGCGCATTCCAATTGTAGGAGTGAGCCTGCTCGCGATAGCGTCAAAATTGTGTACGCAAAGCCAACAGTTTGATCGCCTCAACCACCGGCGCCACACGCTCCGCCTGCCCATGCGGCCACACCGCGTAAAGGTTGTAATGCGCCGCAATCTGCGCCTCGTTCAACGCCACCAACCGCCCACTGCGCAACGCATCAGCCGCGAGCAATCCACGCACCAACCCCGCACCAACGCCCGCTTCGGCAGCGGCGATCAGGTTGGCCGCATTATCAAAAATCACCCGTGCCGGCGGTTCAGTCGGCGTCATTCCCGCCGCATCCAGCCACGGAATCCACGACCTTCGCGTATAGCCCAACAACGGCAACTCCAAAATCTGCGCCGGGGTCAACGGCACCTGCAACCCATACCGTTCCAGCAAATCTGGCGAAGCCACCGCCAACACCCGATCGCCACAAATCTGCGTCATCTCGCAGTCGTCCCAATCGCCATAGCCATAGCGCAACGCCAGATCGACCCGCTCAAACGTGCTGCGATCACTGCGCGGCATCGACAGCAACGTCACCTCGTAATCCGGCAGCCCATCGAGCAACTGCGGCAGGCGCGGATTGAGCCAGCTCTGCGCCAGTTCGCTGTCGACATCAAGCGTCAACCGTTGCGCGACGCTGCGGTTTTTCACCGACGAGATCGCCCGGTCAATCTGCGCCAGACCGTCCGACAACACACTGGCAAACAACTGCCCGGCGTCGGTCAGGTTGCTGCCGCCGCCTTCACGCACGAACAGCGGCTGGCCGATGAAATCCTCCAGCGCACGAATCTGCTGGCTGATCGCACTGTGGGTCAGATCCAGTTTGCGCGCAGCACTGGAGAAACTGCCGCTGCGCGCGGCGTGGATAAACGCGCTCATGGACTGCACCGACGGGTATCGCTTGTACATGTTGTTAGTCCTGCTTACAGCGGTTGGCAGAAATCGTCGCTGGCCGCGTGTTGCTCAGGGTTCCAATAATCGGTGACCAGGCCTGCACAAAGACGGGCCGCTCTTTTGGAGCCTGACAATGATTGCATTCACGGTGAACGGCGAACGACGCGAGCTGGATGAAGCGTCCTCTTCCATGCCCTTGTTATGGGTCTTGCGTGATCAACTGGAACTCACCGGCACCAAGTTCGGCTGCGGCATGGGTCTGTGCGGTGCCTGCACCGTGCACCTGGACGGCGTCGCGGTGCGTTCCTGCCAATTGCCGGCGGCCGCCGTCGCGGGCCACAGCATCACCACCATCGAAGGTTTGTCGCCGACGGAAAACCATCCGCTGCAACTGGCCTGGGTCGCCGAAGATGTGCCGCAATGCGGCTACTGTCAATCCGGGCAGATCATGTCCGCCGCCGCGCTGCTCAACACCGGTGCGGCGGTGACCGACGATTCGATCCGCAACGCCATGTCCGGAAATATCTGCCGCTGCGGCACTTACGGGCGCATCAACAAAGCGATCAAACGTGCGGCGAATGCGCCGAAGGAGGCCTGATGAGCCTTATCGACGACACCCGCATCGAACTGCCGCGCCGGGTTTTTCTCAAGCAAGCGGCGACCGTCGCTTCCGGACTGGCGATTGCCCTGTATATGCCCGGCGGCATCGCAGCCACCGATCCAAAAGCCATGGCGCCGGCCAACGAATTTGAGCCGAATGCCTGGGTGCGGATCTTTCCCGACGGCACGGTGAAACTGGTGGTGCACAAGCATGACTCAGGCACCGGTACGCAAACGGCATTGGCCGCGTGTGTGGCGGAAGAGCTGGACGTCAACCCGATGACCGTGCAGGTGATTACCCCGGAAGATCCGTTTTTCGAAACCTACATTCATCCGGTCTGGAAAGTCTTCTCCACGGGCGGCAGCACCAGTGTTTCCCTCGAATACGATCGCTTGCGCATGGCCGGTGCCACGGCGCGGGCGCTGTTGATTACAGCAGCGGCGAAACAGTGGAAAGTCAGCCCCGACAGTTGCACCACCGAGGAAGGTCGCGTCGTTCACACGTCGAGTAAGCGTAGCCTCGGTTATGGCGAACTGGTCGGGGTCGCGGCGAATCTGTCAGCGCCGACCCACGTCACGCTGAAAGACCCGGCGCAGTTCAAATACATCGGCAAGCTGCGGCACAAACGCGATGCCGCAGCCAAGGTGTGCGGGCGGTTCAAGTACAGCATCGACGTGCAATTGCCGGACATGCTGGTGGCGGTGATTCAGCGTGCGCCGGTGGTCGGCGCGAAGGTCGTCAGCGTCGATTCAGCGGCGGCTCTGCAAGTGCCGGGCGTGCGCAAGGTGCTGGCGATTCCGGGGCGTCCGGATGTGCTCGGCGGCAATCTGGAAGGCGTCGCCGTGTTGGCGGATACGTTCTGGGCCGCGCAGCAGGGCCGCAAAGTACTGGAGATCAAGTGGAGCGATTCAGCGCTGGCCGGGTTCGACAGCGAGCAGTTGTTCAGCGCTCAAGCCAAAGCCATCGGCGATCCGCAAGCGCAAACCGTCAGAGCCATGACCCAAGGTGATGTCGCCGGGCAATGGGCGGGCGCGGCGAAGCTGATCGAAGCCGATTACACCATGCCCTACAAGGTGCAAAACCCGCTGGAACCGATCTGCATCACCGCGCAGGTCAAGGACAAGGCAATCACCTATTGGGGCGGCGTGCAGGTGCCGTCGTCGGCACTGGAAGCGGCGCAAACTGTGTGCGGGATCGACAAGGCCAACGTCACCATTCATGAGTTGGTCTCGGGCGGCAGCTTCGGTGCGCGGGAAGCCAAATACTGGTTGTTTGAAGTCGCGTATCTGGCGCAGAAAACCGGCGTGCCGGTGAAACTGCTCAACAGCCGTGAAGATGAACTGCACGCGCTGTTCAATCATCCGGCAACCTTGCATCGGGTCAAAGGTGCGCTGGATGCTCAAGGCAGACTCAGTGCGCTG
The DNA here is from genome assembly GCF_044742965.1 of Pseudomonas sp. NPDC087804. NCBI lineage: Bacteria > Pseudomonadati > Pseudomonadota > Gammaproteobacteria > Pseudomonadales > Pseudomonadaceae > Pseudomonas > Pseudomonas sp. NPDC087804. Next base: position 105,748 of record NZ_JBIUVN010000001.1, read on the forward strand.
CAACTGCACGCGGTGTCGCCAGCCTCGCCGGAACAGTGGGAACCGGGTTATTTCGAACGCCCGGACAAGATGGATTACAGCACCACCGAAGCGATCACCGCGTGGGACTTCGCCTACCGTCCACCGCATCTGGAATTGAACTGGGTCAAGCACGAAAGCGACGTGCCGAGCGGCTGGTATCGCTCGGTAAGTTTTATTCCCAACGTGTTTGCTGTGGAAAGTTTCATGGATGAACTGGCCCACGCGGCCGGTGCAGATCCACTGGCGTTCCGCCTGGCCAATATGCAGGAACGACCTCGGCATGTGACCGTGCTCAAGCAGGCAGCCGAGCGCGCCGGTTGGGGGCAGCCGTTGCCACCGGGAACCGCGCTGGGCATCGCGACCAATCAGGGTTACACCAGTTTCATCGCGGTGGTCGCAAGGGTGGCGACGGTCGATGGCAAGCCAAAAGTCGAGAAGCTCACCTGCGTGGTCGATTGCGGTTTGGCAGTGTCGCCGGGCGGTGTTGAAGAGCAAATCTACGGCGGCCTGATGTGGGGCTTCGGTCACGCCTTGTTCGATCGGCTCGACATCAAACAGGGCAGGGTGGTGCAGAGCAACTTCCACGACTATCGCGTCACGCGCATGTCCGACATGCCGGCCACCGACATCCTCGTGCTCGACGGTGAGCCGAACAAACCCGGTGGCGTCGGCGAGTTGGGCAGTCCTTCGGTGGTGCCGGCCATCGCCAATGCGTTGTTCGCGCTGACCGGCGTGCGCCAGCGTTCGACGCCACTGAGCCTGGGATAAATCGCCATGGACTTGCGCTTGCTGCGGTACTTCATGGCGTTGGCCGATGAGTTGCATTTCGGTCGCGCCGCCGAACGCCTGCACATCTGCCAGCCGCCACTGAGTCAGCAGATTCGTTTGCTGGAAGAGGAACTGGGCACGCCGCTGTTCGAGCGCAGCCATCATCGGGTCGAACTGACGGCGGCGGGGCAGATGCTCAAGGAGCAGGCACCGCTGGTGTTCGAGCAGCTTGAGCGGGCGCTGGATCTGACCCGGCAGACCGGACGCGGCCAGCTCGGTGAACTGGAAATAGGCATGATCAGTTCGGTGATGGTCGGCGTGCTGCCCAAGGCTTTGCACCTGTTTCGCGAGCGTTATCCGCAGGTCAACTGGCGCCTGCACGAAATGACCCCGGCGGCGCAGGTCAAGGCGTTGAAGGAGAAACGCATTGATGCCTGCGTGTTTCGCGTGGGTTATGACGATCCGTTGTTGCGCAATGAACTGCTGATTTATGAACCGATTCATGTGGTGATGCCGGCGGATCATCCGCTGGCGCAGCGCGAGGTGCTGGCCCCGGCGGATCTGGCGCAAGAGCCGTTTGTGGCGCTGGAGTTGAAGCAGTCGCGGTTCGCTAATTTTCTCTATCAGTGCTGCATTCAGGCCGGGTTTACCCCGCAGATACGCCAGCAGGTGATTGAGGTGCAGACGCTATTGAGTCTCGTGCGAGCCGGGTTTGGCGTGGCGCTGTTGCCGGCGTCGATTGAACAGTTGGCGCCGGCGGGGCTGGTGTTTCGACGCCTGACCCCGGCATTGCCGGAAGTGCCGTTGTACGCGACGTACCGCGCGGATGATGCCTCCCCCGTCCTGAAACTCTTCCTCGATACCCTCCGCGAACTCAACGGCAACCCCCAACCCCTGTAGGAGCTGCCGAAGGCTGCGATCTTTTGATCTTGCTTTTAAAAAACAGGATCAAAAGATCGCAGCCTTCGGCAGCTCCTACAGGGGGATGTGTCGTGTGTGAATAGAGGTGCACGATCACGTGTGGCTGCGGTCGTACTCTTCACATGGCGCATCACTTGTGGAGATCCAATGAGCCAGGAAGTCCTGACCACCGAAACCAATCGCCGCCAGTTGCAGCAAATCATCGCCGGTTTGTCCGACGGGGTGATTCTGCTGGAGCGGGATCAGAGCATCCTCTGGGCCAACGAGGCCGCGCTGGCCATGCATGGCGTCAGCCGGATCGGTGAGCTGGGCCACAACGCCGCCGAGTACGCGCAGCGTTTCAACCTGCGTTATCGCAACAACCACACGCTGGCGCCCGAGAATTATCCGATCAGCCGCGTGGCGCGCTGCGAGGCGTTCAATGATGTGCTGATTGAAGTGAATGCGGCGGATGACCCGGAACGCGTCTGGGTACACAGCGTGCGCAGCATGATCCTTACCGATCGCGAGGGGCAGCCCGAGTCGCTGGTGTTGATCATGAGCGACGTCACCGACTGGGCCAACGCCGAGCAGCGTTTCGAAAAAACCTTCAATGCCAACCCGGCGCCGGCGGTGATCTGCCGAATCAGCGACTTGCGCTATATCAAGGTCAATCCGGGGTTTCTGGAGATGACCGGCTATACCCGCGAGCAAGTCATCGGCACCTCAGCTTATGAAATCGACATCTTCGAGCAGGCAGAAAAGCGCGATCTGGCCATTCAACGCCTGCGCGATGTCGAGACCATTCCGCAGATGCAGGCTGAATTGCGCTTGCCCGATGGCAGCAGCAAGCAGGTGATCGTCGCCGGGCAACCGCTGGTGCTCAACGACGAAGATTGCATGCTGTTTTCCTTTGTCGACATGGAGCTGCGGCACAAGGCCGAGGTGGCGCTGCGTCAGAGTGAGGAGCGGTTTGCCAAGGCGTTTCGCCTGACGCCGGTGCCGATTCTGATCTGCACAGCGGAGGAGCAGCGGGTGCTCGACGTCAATCAGGCGTTTCTCGATACCCTGGCTTTTGACGGGGACGATGTGCTCGGTAAAACCGTGACGCAGATTGGTTTTATCGATGACAACGGTGCGCGGTCTCGTCTGCTCGCGGCGCTTGAGAACAACGGCCGGGTGGATCGGGTGGACGTACGAGTGCGCACCAAGGATGCCGATTTGCTCGAGTGTGCGCTGTCGGCCGACACGGTGAATATTCATGATGTGCCGTGCTATTTGCTGGTGCTGATGGACATCACCGAGCGCAAGCGCACCGAGCTTGAGCTGGTGGCGGCGATTGAAGAGGTGATGAAGGATGCTTCGTGGTTCAGTCGTACGCTGATCGAGAAGCTGGCGAATGTGAAGAAGGTTAATTCGCCGCAATTGCCGAGTGTGTCGTTTACCGATCTGACCGCGCGGGAGCGGGATGTGTTGGGGCTGATTTGTGAGGGTTTGGCGGACAAGGAGATCGCCGCGCGGCTGAAGCTGGCGCCGAATACCGTGCGCAATCATGTGGCGACGGTGTATTCGAAGCTGGATGTTCATAGTCGCAGTGAGGCGATTGTCTGGGCGCGCGAGCGCGGGTTGTTTTCGGGGGAATGGCGCGGGCAGCGTTAGGGTGCAAATGCACTAGTTGATCCGGTGCAAATTGAGGTTCTGGTGGGGGCGGGTGGTTCTTAGTCTGGTGGGGTGCGGTGCGTGTCTTTTTTGGCGTGACCGTGTCCCTTCGAAGTAGCTAAAGGAACAGCCTCAATGATGAATCTTGCGCAGTTGCGCGCTCAGCTTGAGCAGAGTTTTTCGCCGCTGGCGTGTGAGTGTCTGGTGGATGGTGATCATTCGCTTACGGTGAAGCTTTATCACCCGGTGTCTGGGCAGGTGGATCTGGTTGTCAGTGGGTTGAAACTGGATGTGTTGCGCACGGCGGAGTCGGTGGCGGGGTTGATTGAAGAATTGCGTTATGAGTTGGAGAGTAATTCTTTGCGCTCGTCTCGAGATCCCGACTTGGCCTGAGCCCGTGTAGGAGCTGCCGAAGGCTGCGATCTTTTGATTATTTGGCTTTGGGGTACATATCCGTTGCTGCGGTTACGGCTGCTAATGGTTTCGCCCTTACGGCGAGTCCCTTTGGCAAACGCCCCAAAGGAACCAAAGGTCTGTGCCCTGACGTCCGGCCCTCGCTAAGGCTCGGGTTCCTTCGCTCCGGGTTCATCCGGGGGCATCGCCTACGGTTTGCTTCGCTGCACCTCCTCTCGATGCTTTCCCCGTATGAATCCCTCCACTCAGCCTCCCGACGGGCTCTAAGATCAAAAGCAGGCGAGCTGACACTCGGCCTATTGAGTGGTGAAGAGCTGGCGTATGTGGCTTTGCATTTGTGGTGTTTTTGCCCCTCACCCCAGCCCTCTCCCGAGGGAGAGGGGGCCGATTTTTTTGGTTTTCATGATCTGTGTTCGGCGCGGTATTTCACGTCGGCGTAACTTGCCCAAACACCTCGGTCAGTCCCCTCTCCCTCCGGGAGAGGGTTAGGGTGGGTAAAGACCGGGTACATCCTTTACGTTTGAGACCGGGGACATGGTTTACAGGTATCAATCATGGTCAGGAGGTGCTGACCATGCCCTGGAATCAAGAGTCCCCAATGGATCAACGAGTGAAGTTAGTCAGCGACTGGCTTGGCGGCAGTTACACCAAGAGCCAATTAAGCCGGCGCTATGGCGTCAGCCGTCCAACCATCGACAAGTGGCTGGAACGATACGCAGCGTTGGGCGTAGATGGCTTGAAAGAGCAATCGCGCAAGCCGTTGAACTGTCCTCATCAAACGCCCGACGAAATCATCGCCAAGTTGCTGGCCAAGAAAAACGAACATCCCGATCGGGGACCCAAACAGATCAATGATCGCCTGCGCGTTTCCGATTCGCATATCCAATGGCCGGCGGCGAGTACCGCCGGGGAGTGGCTGAAGAAAGCTGGTTTGGTGGTGGCGCGACGGCCCTATCCCCCGCGTCCCCGTGCTCCAACACATTTGCGTCCGGTCGACGCGCCCAACCAGACTTGGTGTGCTGATTACAAAGGGCAGTTCAAAATGCAGGACGGTAATTGGTGCTATCCGCTGACCATAACCGATCAGATGAGCCGCTTTTTATTCGTCTGTCGCGCTTTGCCCAGTACGCACGGAGCGCCGACGCGGGAAGGCTTCGAGTGGGCTTTTCGAGAATATGGGCTGCCGGATGTTATCCGCACTGACAATGGCGCTCCTTTCGCATCGACAGGTCTGGCGCGACTTTCGAAGTTATCGGTTTGGTTTGTCAGGCTTGGAATCCATGTTGAAACGATTACGCCAGGCCGTCCCGACCAAAATGGTCGACATGAACGGATGCATCGAACGTTAAAGGCAGCAGTGCCACCGGCGGAAAACCTGGTGCGCCAGCAGCTGGCTTTTCAGGATTTCATCCAAGACTTCAACCACCACCGACCGCATACCGCGCTGGGCATGAAACCACCGGCATCTGTCTATAGCCCGTCGATACGCGCTTATCCCGGTTACTTGCCTGCGCTTGAATATGGTTCCGATGTTGAAGTGCGCAAGGTTCGGTCAAATGGGGAAATTAAATGGAAAGGACAGCTGATTTTTCTAGGAGAGGCTCTGATTGGAGAGGACATCGCGCTGAAGGAGGTGGCTGATGATGCTTGGGAACTGTACCTTTGCAGCCACTGTTTAGGCAGGCTTGAAAGGGGCGCCAAACGCGTTTCAAGCCTGTAAAGGTGTAAACGATGTCCCCGGTCTAATTTGTAAAGGATGTACCGGTCTCTACAGTGAGGGGCTTTCAGAATATACGCGGCAGCCAACCTTGCGCTCATTCTGTGTAGGAGCTGCCGAAGGCTGCGATCTTTTGATTTTGCTGTTGTAGAAGCTGAGCCTGCTCGCGATGGCGCTCTCTCAGGCAATCCAATCGCGATCCCCACCTCAAAATCGACAGCCCCATTCCCCCAATCCAGCCATTTCACTGGCGCTTGCACTCACCTCGGCTATAAAGAATGAGTGGTCAGGTCTCTCGTGGTCGGTTGGGTCGCGGGAGTTTGTCGCTCATTTTTCGCGGGTCGTCCTATGAACAGTCTTGGGAAACGCGTGTTGCCGTTGGTTATTTTTGGTGTGTTGGCCGGTTGTGCCAGTCCTCCGCCGCCTCCGCCCGTGGCGCCGCCTCCGCCGCCGGAACGCACTTGTCAGATTCAGGAAAGCACCGAGGTGGTCGGTGACATGTACATCGACGAGCAGGTGACTCGCCACATCACCACCACTCGTTGCGTCACCCAATAGATCCATTGCTTGAAAAAACACTGTAGGAGCTGCCGAAGGCTGCGATCTTTTGATCTTGATTTACAAAATTCAAAAGATCGCAGCCTGCGGCAGCTCCTACAGGGGCAGGATCCGTTCAGGGTTTGAGCGGGATCAGGAGAGGAAACCACCGTCGACATTCAGCGCTACGCCGGTGGTGTAGCTCGATGCATCACTCGCCAGGTACAGCACCGCACCGGCCATTTCGCTCGGATCGGCCACGCGCTTGAGCGGGATCTGCGTCAGTGCCTGCTTGAGAATTGCATCGTTCTTCACCAGCGCTGAAGCGAATTTGGTGTCGGTCAGGCCCGGCAGCAGGGCGTTGCAGCGGATGCCGAACTGCGCGCATTCCTTGGCGAAGACCTTGGTCATGTTGATCACCGCAGCCTTGGTCACCGAGTAGATGCCCTGGAAGATCCCCGGCGAAATACCGTTGATCGACGCGACGTTGATGATGCTGCCGCCACCGTTTTCGCGCATCAGTTTGCCGGCTTCAACTGACATGAAGAAGTAGCCACGAATGTTCACGTCGACGGTCTTCTGGAACGCGCCGAGATCGGTGTCGAGCACGTTGCAGAATTGCGGATTGGTCGCGGCGTTGTTGACCAGAATATCGAGGCGACCGAACTGTTCTTTGATGCCGGCGAACACTTGGGCAATCTGCTCCATTTCACCGATGTGGCAGGCCACTGCAGTGGCTTTGCCGCCGGCCGCGATGATCGCGTCGGCGACGTGCTGGCAGCCGTCGAGTTTGCGGCTCGAGACGATGACGTGGGCGCCTTGCTGGGCCAACAGTTTGGCGATGGCTTCGCCGATGCCACGGCTGGCGCCGGAGACGAAAGCGATTTTGCCGTCGAGGTCGAACAACTGAGTCTTGGACATAGGGGTTCCTTGGTGTGGGCCGTCAGAGGCTCGATTTCGCGATGACTTGCAGGCTCATCTGCTCCAGCAGTTTGTTCATGTGAATGAACTGCGCGAAGCGTTTGTCCTGGGTCTGGCCGTGGTAGAAGCGGTAGTAGATCTGCTGCACGATGCCGGCCAGGCGGAACAGGCCGTAGGTGTAGTAGAAGTCGAAATTGTCGATCTGGATGCCCGAGCGTTCGGCGTAGTAATCGACGAACTCGCGACGGGTCAACATGCCCGGTGCGTGGCTCGGCTGGCGGCGCATCAGTTGCACCGGCGCCGGGTCGTCGGCTTGAATCCAATAGGCGAGGGTGTTGCCCAGATCCATCAGCGGATCGCCGAGGGTGGTCAGTTCCCAATCGAGCACGCCGATGATCTGCATCGGGTTGTTCGGGTCGAGGATGACGTTGTCGAAGCGATAGTCGTTATGGACGATGCTCGAGGTCGGATGGTCGGCCGGCATCTTGTCGTTGAGCCAGGCTTTCACCGCCTCCCAGTGCGGTGCGTCCGGGGTCAGGGCTTTTTCGTAGCGCTCGCTCCAGCCTTTGATCTGGCGGGCGACGTAGCCTTCCGGTTTGCCCAGATCGCCGAGGCCGCAGGCGTTGTAGTCAACACGGTGCAACTCGACGAAACGGTCGATAAAGCTCTTGCACAACGCTTCGGTTTTTGCCGAATCGAGGCCCAGTTCCGGCGGCAGTTCTGAACGCAGGATGATGCCGTTGACCCGTTCCATCACGTAGAACTCGGCGCCGATCACCGATTCGTCGGTGCAGTGCACGTAGGCTTTCGGGCAATACGGAAAACCGTCGCGCAATTGATTGAGGATGCGGAATTCACGGCCCATGTCGTGGGCGGATTTGGCCTTGTGGCCGAATGGCGGGCGGCGCAGGACGAATTCCTGTTCCGGGTATTCCAGCAGGTAGGTCAGGTTCGACGCGCCGCCGGGAAACTGGCTGATCGCAGGCGTGCCGCTCAGGCCCGGAATATGCGCCTTGAGGTACGGATCGATCAGGCTGGCATCAAGTTCTTCGCCAGAGCGGATACGGGTGGACTGGTCAGTAAGCGCCATGCTTATCCCTTCTGCTTATTTTGGAGGCCAGACATCATTGGCTAATCTAATGGCGCGCCCGATTGCTCACAAGCGCGGTGCGGTCTTATAGGTTAGCGTGTTGCCGGATAATCAGCGTTCCGAATAGGCACAAGAGCCCACCGTGTAGGAGCTGCCGAAGGCTGCGATCTTTTGATCTTATAAAAGCAAGATCAAAAGATCGCAGCCTTCGGCAGCTCCTACAGGTCATTCAGGTCATTCAGGTCAGTCAGATCAGTGCACGCGCTGGTTGCTGAGTTTTGGCGGGAGGGCGATCGGGGTGAGCACCGGTTGCCCGGAGAAAAAGGCGACGAGGTTTTTGCCCACCAGTTCGACCGTGCCTTGGGTGGCCTCTGGTGACAGGCCGGCAACGTGAGGCGTGAGCAACACATTGCTGAGGGATTTCAACGCATCCGGCACCTGCGGTTCGTGATCGAACACATCCAGTGCCGCACCGGCAATTTTTCGTTGTTCAAGGGCCGTGATCAGGTCTGCTGTGGCAATCACACTGGCCCGCGCAATGTTGACGATAAAACCTTTCGGCCCCAGTGCATCAAGCACTGCACGCGTCACCATATGCTGCGTGCCGATACCGCCCGGCGTCGCGATGATCAGAAAGTCCGCAGCGCGCGCCAGTTCGGTCGGCGTCGAGCAAAACGCGTAAGGCACCTCGCTGCGCACCTGACGGCTGTGGTAGCTGATTTCCATGTCGAAACCGAGGTGCGCGCGCTTGGCAATCGCCAGGCCCACTGCACCCAATCCGAGAATCCCCAAGCGTTTACCGGCCAGCGACGGGCGCATGATCTTCGGCCATTCACCACGACGTACCGCCGCGTCGCAACGTGGAATATCACGCACCAATGCCAGCAGCATCGCCATCGCATGGTCGGCCACGGACGAGGCGTTAACCCCGGCGCCATTGGTCACGGTAATCCCGCGATCACTGGCGGCTTGCAGATCAACTTGCTCATAACCGGCCCCGATCACGGTGATGATTTTCAGCGCGGGCAGGGCGGCAATTTCGTCAGCCGTCAGACCCAGAGGGCCACGGGTCAGCACCGCATCGATGCGACTGCCGTGAGTGGCAATAGCCTGCGCGCGTTCGGCGGGCGTCGGCGCGAGGATCAGATGAAAACCCTGGTTTTCCAGAATCGGCAAATAGTCGTTGATGGTTTCAACCAGTACCAGAACGGTTGCGGGCATTGCGCGGCTCCTGTGATCGTCGGCGTCGAGGGCATCAAATTATGCTTCAGAGTGCTGATTCCAGAGCGGTTTGGCAATGGTTGAACGTTGCCCCGCATCAGCCAGTGTAGGAGCTGATGCAGGGCTCGCCTGAACGCTTCGTCAGAAGGTTACGTCGGCGCTGTTGATCAGCCGGGCGAAGGCGCCGCCAAGGGTGGCGTTGTGGTGATCGATGATCGCCTGCGCTGATAGGGCGGGAGTGTCCATGCAGGTGTGGGCGTCGGCGATCAACACGGGTTTGAAGCCCAGGTCGGCAGCGGCGCGGCAAGTGCTGTCGATGCAGAATTGAGTCTTCATGCCGACGAGGTAGAGATTCTCGATTTTTCTGGATTGCAGTTGCTGCGCCAAGTCAGTGTCGTGGAAGGCGTTGGGTCTGGACTTGTTAAAGAGGGTTGCGGTTTCAGCGTTGAGCTCAAGCTCGGGCAGTAATTGCCAGAGTGGACTGCCGGAGGCAATCGGCGAACCTTGCGGGCCGGTGTGGCGTACCGCAAAGATCGGCACCTGCTGTTGTCTCGCCTTGGCGATCAGGTGCTGGATGTTGGCGAGAATTTGCTCGCCGTGATGAGGTTGTTCCGGGCCATGAAACAGACCGACCTGCATATCGATGATCAACAGTGCTGCAGACATGATGTCTCTCCTTGAGTGCTACAAATGCCGCACGGACGGGAGAAACAACAAGGCCCCGTCCATTGCTGGCGGGGCCTTGGGTTTGCTGCGCTGGGGTTACCTCAGGCGCAAACACCACGACCCGCCGATGGCGGTCGTGGTGGTGCGGGTGAGGTGCAGCGCGCAAAGGTTCATGGGGCTGATCATGCTGTGCGGGTTGCGCGCCTGTCAATTGGCGTATTGAGCGATGCCGTTGCCGAACGACCAGTTCTCTTTTTTCACTTCCACCAGATTGATGAAAACGTCTTCGAGGCGAATCGACAGGTGCGTGTTGAGGTTCTGCGCGATGGTTTGGTACAGCGCTTTTTTCTGCTCCAGCGTTCGGCCTTCGTTGAGCGTGATCTGGATGATCACCAATTGGTCGGAGCGCTGGATGCCGAGGTACTCGGGGTCAAAGATAAAGTGATTGGCGTCGTGCTCGTTGAGGATCTGGAAGTTGTCATGATCCGGGACGTTGATGGCGCTGCGCATGGCGCTGTAAATCTGCTCGCCGATGCGTTTGGCAAAGGTCGGATCGGGGTGTTTTTTGATTTCGACGCGGACTAATGGCATGGGAAGGCTCCGAGGGAGTAGTGGGGCCTTTCTCACGCTAGATGAAATGGTGGGGATTGAAAGTATTTCGCTCGCCGATCCGACGCCTTCGCGAGCAAACCCGCTCCCACAATGGATCGCATTCTACCTGTGGGGGCGGGCTTGCTCGCGAAGAGGCCGGTATGACCAACACAAAAGCCTGCCTCTTGCACGGTGCTCGCGCCACAATCTGTCGGACATTTCGCCACAGGTTGTCAGCCAATAAACACAACTCGGTAATTCGCGTTTATAGACACCTGAAGTTACGTACGATTGCCCACAAATCGTTGCGTCGTTGCCTACGCCTAAGACAGAATCCGCCGGCTTGTGCGCCTTGGGGCGGGCCGGTAACGTTGATCGGGTCACTGATTTCCAGTGATCGGGCTTAGCGGCTCGGTATGTTCTCGGTTGCATAGGTCTTACCAGACAGGCATACGCCTGAGCTTGATGGTGGCTGTGCGCTTGGCACCTTCGGGTGCGCCGGGTTTCGAGAACTTACCGGTCCGCTAACTTGCGCACAGCTGCCACCCCTATGCTTAGCGGCGAGGAGGAAGCGGCTTTATAGAGGTAAGTTCTTTATGTTCAAGGTGACGCCAAACCCGCCGGCCACCGATCCGGCATCGCCGTACGAATCCTCCCAATCCAAGAAATTCCACGAAGCCGCCGAACGCGCCCTCGACCACTACCTCGGCCCACCCTCTGCCGAAATCATGGCCACGCCATACGTGCCCAACCGCTTGTTCATGGTTAACCCGGCCAGTGCGAATGAACCTCTATTGGCCGACGCCAGTGAGAGCCTCGGTTCGGCTTGCGTAATGATCAACGACTTGGCGGGGATGCTCGAAGGAACGCATCGCCGGACGCTGTTGGGGATTGCGCAAGTGGTGATGTTGGGAGAGTTGGCGGTTAATCAGGTATTGGATAATTTGGTTCCGGTGGATTAACTCTATGTTGTGGCGAACGAGCTAGCTCAACGTTGATCGGGGGCAGACTTATCCTGAGGTAAATCTGTCCCTTTCCCCGGTTTTTCGTTATTTGCTGACATTGTCTCTGAAAAGTAGTGTCAGGTGGTCGAGATCAGCAGTCAGGGTATGAATTATCCCAATACTAAAGTACTTAAGTTCTTGGTTTGTTGGTGCATCGACTGAAATCCACTTTGTCTCTCCGCTTTCGACGTCGATGTCAAAGTAATCATGTGTATTGTCCGAGTATACGAAGAGTATTGATAGGTTCTCAATATAAGGGGTTTGTGGCTGTGCAATACCAAACATTAATCCGGATAGCCTAGGGGTACCGTGTTTTGGAGTGAACCTATACCCACTATTTTTTAGATTAATGACTTTTCCTTTCAAATAAGGAGCTGATTCGGGCGAGGCGTTGGCTACGAAAACGTCATAACCTCCTCCAGAGCTGATAGTGAAGTATTCCGTATTTATGGTTTTGTGAGCTCCGATAGCTATGTTTTCAAAATTTTCCATGAAACCTCGTGCGATATTTATTTTGTATGTCAGTGACACCTCACCACTTCCATATAGGGCTTTTACGCTAAAGTTGTGTGCGCCCAAGCTCAATCGATCTATCGACTTTGTCCAAATCCCCGTTAAGGGATCGACATCTGCCTCGCCCTTATTATCTGAACCATCGAACATTTGCACCTTCTGCCCATTGCTCGCAGTACCGGTGATCGTCACGCTGGTATCAATGGTGATTCCGTCAGGAGGAATCTCGACACCCTTGCCGTCCTTGATCGAAGTGATGGTCGGCGTGACCATTGCCGTTACGGTAAAGCTGCGAATTGGCGACTCTGTCTCACTGCCGTATTTGGCTTTTGCTTTGAAGGCGTGAGCGGCAATGGACAAACTCGCCGCGGTGTAGGTCCAGATCCCTTGAGCATTGATCGGCGCCGAGTCTTTTAATGTGGTGCCGTCATAAATATCCACTGCACGGTTCGCCGTGCCCGTGCCTGTCAGCGTCACAGTGGCGTCAACGGTGGTGCCGTTTTGGGGGATCTCGATGCCTTTGGAGTCTTTCACCGAAGTAATCGCAGGAACCAAGGCATGCGCCACAACAAAAGTCCGGGGAACTGATACCGGATTGCTGCCGTAGATGCCTTTGGCGGTCAGGCTGTGCAGCCCATTGACCAAGCCACCAACACCACGTGTCCAAACGCCGCTGGCGTTGACGGTGGCAGCGCCTTTGGGAGTCGTCCCGTCGAAGATATCGACCTCCAGACCCGCCGTGGCTGTACCGGTCAGGGTGACGCTGTCATTGGTAATGGTGGAACCGTTGGGGACTTCTTTACCGTAGGGGTCTTTAACTGAAGTGATCGTGGGTGTGGCGAGCGCTGCAACGGTTAAGGTGCGTGCCGCCGACACCGGCCCTGCGCCGTACTCTGCTTTCGCGGTAAAACTGTGCGCCGCGATGCTCAATCCTGAAACCACAAGTGTCCAGACTCCGGTCACCGGATCTGCAATCGGCTTGTCTTTGGGGATCGTGCCATCCCTCACATCGACCTTCTGCCCTTTACTCGCCGTCCCGGTGATCGTCACGCTGGTATCAATGGTGGTTCCGCCAGGAGGAATCTCGACACCCTTGCTGTCCTTGATCGAAGTGATGGTCGGCGTGACCATCGGCGTGACGATGATTTTCCATATCACCGATACCGGATTGCTGCCGTATTGCGCAACAGCAGTAAGGTTGCAGTCGCCCTGGGCCAGTCCGACCAAATCCCGTTCCCATTTACCTTGAGCATCTGCTGTTGCGAAGCCTCCAGTGCTCACGCTGTTGTTGTAAATCAGGATGGTCTGATGGGGTGTTGCCGTGCCGCCGACCTTGACACTGGACTCAACGGTGAGACCGTTTTGGGGAATGGCGATGCCTTTTGAATCGAGTACCGATGTGATCACCGGCACCGTTGCTGCGGCGACAGTAAAGGTTCGAACAGCTGATTCCGTCTCACTGCCGTACTTGGCTTTTGCCTTGAAGGCGTGAGCGGCAATGGACAAACTCGCCGCGGTGTAGGTCCAGATCCCTTGAGCATTGATCGGCGCCGAGTCTTTTAATGTGGTGCCGTCATAAATATCCACTGCACGGTTCGCCGTACCCGTGCCTGTCAGCGTCACAGTGGCGTCAACGGTGGTGCCGTTTTGGGGGATCTCGATGCCTTTGGAATCTTTCACCGAGGTGATGGCTGGAACCAAGGCATGCGCCACAACAAACGTGCGGGCAGCCGATACCGGGTTGCTGCCGTAAATGCCTTTGGCGGTCAGGCTGTGCGGCCCGTTGACCAAGCCACCAACACCACGTGTCCAAACGCCGCTGGCGTTGACGGTGGCAGCGCCTTTGGGAGTCGCCCCGTCGAAGATATTGACCTCCAGACCCGCCGTGGCTGTACCGGTCAGGGTGACGCTGTCATTGGTAATGGTGGAACCATTTGGGACTTCTTTACCGTAGGGGTCTTTCACCGAAGTAATCACCGGTACGACCAGTTCGGCCCCAACCCTGAACTCCAGCGCATTCGAATAACTCGTCCCACCCGCCGCACGCTTGATGAGGTACTTCGCCAATACCGTGCCGCCGTTATTGCCGCTGATGAACTCAGCCTCAATCCTGAACGCAACCGGTTTGCCCTCAGTCAAAGACGACAGCGTGATCCCGTCCGTTTTCGTGCCGGTTTTCGAACCGATCCATTCGTAAATCACCTCATCACCCTTGGCCGTGTTGAGGTAGTTCACCGTCAACGTTGTACCAGCGGTGTCGCCGGGTAATGCGCCGTCGATCACGCCGGCCACTACGGGTTCGGGCAGTTCCAGGCGTGGCTCGCCGACCTGCAGAATATCGGCGTGAATGGATTCGCGGATGGCGTGGGTGGCGTTGACATGGTTCATCGCGCCGAGCGCGGCGTCCTCGATCAGCAACTGATAGTAGAGCTCCAGTTTACCGCCGTTGATCGGCGTCAAATGCGCGCCGTCGATGGGGATCAGCAGCGGTTTGCCGGCACTGATGTCGCCCGCAGTGAGCGGGTACAGTGGCAGTTCCGGAAGGTAAGGGGTGAGTTCCGGGCGGGTGCCGAGCCAGAACAGTTTGATTGCCTGACCCTTGTCAAATGAGGTGTCGAACGGAATCTCGATGCGCACCTGTTTCAACGTCGGGTCGAGCGCGCCATTCACGGCGTCCAGTGCTTTGGGGGCGGCCAAACGTTTGATCGCACCGATGGCGCTGATGAATTGTGATTTGGAAGGCATGTCGGGCGCGCCGCTGGCCTTTTTCAGGCGATAGGACAAGGCGATCTGGGACTTGGCCATCTGCCGCAGCACGGCGTTGGCGATGGGGATTTCGGCGGTGGTGGGCACGCTGGTCAGCGGCTCGCCGGTGAACTCGACATCGATCGGCAAACCTTCCACGGGTGTGCCCTTGACCCGGATGATCGGGGTATCACCGGGCTGGAACGATCCGCCAGTCGTGACCCAGACCTGCGCCGTGCCTGGGGCATCGCCCAGTTGGTCGATGTCGAGCACGTTGCTTTGCGCTTCCTTGAGAATCGGCGCTTCCAGCCTGCTGGCGTCGATCGCGACCACCACCCGTTGTGCCGCGCTCCAGTCCTCAGAGCGATTGTCGACCTTGTCGTAGACCTCGAAGGCCACGGACAAACCCACCCCGTCAGAATCCCCGGCCTCACGAATGACCGCCTCGCTGACGTGCACCACCAGCGGCACTTTGCCGTCCGCCTGATCCTGAGTCAGGGGCGCACTGAGCACAAACACACCGCCCCAACTCACTTGAATCACATCACCGGCGGCAATGTCTGGATACGACTCGATGGCGACCGGAACACCGGCGGCCACGTTTTCCTTATCAATGCCGCCGTCGAGGATGTCCTGCGGCAAGTGCATGATCAGCTTGGAGTGGCCGGGATCGTTGTTGTCGTCATGACCACCAGGGCGGGTGAGTTTGACCAGTACCTGCATGTCTTCGGACGGCTCCCAGGCCTGACCGAGGCGCTTGACGCTGTAATACCCGACGGCCCGGCCTTCCGGGATGCGCGCCGAAGGCACGAACATTTGCAGCGTCGTATTGACGTCCGCCGGGCCAACGGTTTTCTGCAGGACTTCCACATCCTTGTTCCAGAACACCTTGATCTGATCCCCAATTTCCATTGGTGTCCACGGCCCGGCGCGGCAGAGCAAGCCTTGACGCGGGAAATTACCCAACGCCGCCGCAATATTGATGCCCCAGACCTTTGGTGACTCCGACACCGGCCCGGTTTTACCGGGGATATCGAGTTGGTCGAGGATCAATGTGTCGGCGTCGGGAAGGTTGGGGGTAAGCATGGAAGGCTCCGTTGAGCGGTGAGGCAACGGAGTGATTTATGGCTGGAAACGGGTGAGGCGTCACCTGTCAGATCTGACAGGGTAGGGTGGTTTTCTGATGGACGGTCGGTGGGGTTAGGGCAATGTCTGTCAGACGATTCTCGAAATGGCATAGGCAATGGGTGGGTTTAATGTGCGCGTTTAAAAGACACCGGGTGTTACGTCCTGAAGCCCACAAAACGTTGCGCCATTGCCTACGCGTAAGACAGAATCCGCCGGCTTGTGCGCCTGGGGGCAGGTCGGTAACTTGGATCGGGTCACTGATTTCCAGTGATCGGGTTTAGCAGCCCTGTTTGATATCTCCGGCTGTACAAGTCTCATCCTGTCAGGTTTTCGCCTGCACTTGATGGTGGCTGTGTGCTTGGCACCTTCGGGTGCGCCGGGTTTGGGGATGTCAACCGGTCTGCTAACTCGCGCACAGCCGCCTCCCTCTCTTTTAGCAGCGAAATGGATACGGCCTTACCAGAGGTTGACATCCCATGTTCAAAATTACGCCAAACCCACCGGCCACCGATCCGGCATCGCCCTAAGAATCATCCGACTCAAAGAAATTCCACGAAGCCGCCGAGCGCGCCCTCGACCACTACCTTGGCCCACCCACCGCCGAAATCATGGCTGCACCGTATGTGTCCAACCGTTTGTTCATGGTCAACCCGGCCAGCGCGAACGAACCTCTATTAGCCGACGCCAGTGAGAGCCTCGGTTCGGCGTGCGTGATGATCAACGATCTGGCCGGCATGTTGGAAGGCACGCATCACCGAACGTTATTGGGCATTGCGCAAGTTGTGATGCTGGGGGAGCAGGCGGTTAATCAGGTGTTGGATAATTTGGTTCCGGTTGATTAGGTCTGGTTACGGCGAATTTACTCCGTCACCAGCGTTTTTATGTGGGGCAAATTTATTGCCTGGAAATAAATTTGTCCCATTTTTTAGTTAACTAGCGTGTGACAAATACTTCCCAGTACGGTGATTGCAATCCGTTTGATCTTTGGTTGAGTCGATGTTTTTTATTTCTTTCAAGTCCCCCAAGATCTTGACGCCAGTTTCCTAAGTTATCAGCATAGGCCCTGCCGTTAGTCGTTCCTCCACCGTTGTACATGTAAACCCATGTATTGGGTTTCGCTGTGCCCCTGGTAATCAAGTTGACTTGCGAGGTTGTTCCTCCATTTGGAATAGGTACTCCATTACGATCCTCCACAGAAGTTATAAAAGGAGTATCTATATGGTAAGAAATAAAAGTTCGAGCCTCCGACTCCTCACCATCGGCGTATAACGCCCTTGCGCTAAAACTGTGTTCTCCCGCACTAAGACCTGAAATTTCTAGAAACCAAATACCTGTCACTACATCAGTCTCTGGTTGTCCTTTAGAAGATATGTTATCAAATACGAAGACTTTTTGGCCTCTACTGGCCATGCCAGTTAAAACTATTTCGGTATCGAAAGAAAAACCACCTTCAGGAATCTCGACACCCTTGCTGTCCTTGATCGAAGTAATGGTCGGCGTGACCATCGGCGTGACGATGATTTTCCATATCACCGACACCGGATTGCTGCCGTATTGCGCAACAGCGGTAAGATTGCAGTCGCCCTGGGCCAGTCCGATCAAATCCCGATCCCATTTACCTTGAGCATCCGCTGTTGCGAAGCCGCCAGTGCTCACGCTGTTGTTGTAAATCAGGATGGTCTGAAGGGGTGTTGCAGTCCCGCTGACCTTGACACTGGAATCAACGGTGAGACCGTTTTGAGGGGTCGCGACGCCTTTGGAGTCGATCACCGAGCCGATCACCGGTTTCACATCCTCCACAGCCTTGACCCTGTAACGCTTCACCGGCACGACAATCGCATCCGCCTCAACCTGGCTCGACGTCAACGCAGCCTTGAAATGGAGTTCCAGCTCCGTGCCATGTGCCAGATCCTTAAAATAGGTATAAGGCACCGGTTGATCATATTTACCCCCATTGATCCAGTCCTGATTAACTGCCGCCCCCGGCACTTTCCACACCTCATGATTATGATCGTTACCCTGCGCATTCTTGCCTTTGAGCATCAGCCAGAGAGGTTGGCCCGCCTTAATAAACGCCCACACGCCCGCACGTACGGTGGCGCCCGCCGTAACTTTGCTCAAATCCAGTTCATCGCCATCAGCCTGCAAGATAGATAGCTTGTCCAGCTCCGCCGCTGGCAGCGGCGTCAACGTTACCGTCAATGGTAGCGACGGAATTTTGTTGCTGCCCAACGTCACTTCGTACTTGAGCGAAAACGTTGTCGAGCGGTTGCCGATGTTCGCGGCAATGGCTTCCGGTTCAATCAGAAACTCGATGCTGCCACTGCTTGCACCGAATTTGGCCGGAATGCTCGGCGAACCGGCACCAGGTTTGCCGACCATGGTCAGTTGGATGGAATGGCCGTCGTGCATGCCCGCGTAAGCCACGATAACCTTTGCACCCGTTTGGGCATCGAGCGGGGCCAATGTCACACTGGCACCGCTACCCGTAGCCTGTGGAAGGTGTGCGATCGGGAGTGGATTTTCCAGCGCGTTTCCGATACTGAATTCCAGAGCATTCGAATAACTGTAGGTATCTGTCTCCTCGCGCCATACCCGATAACTGGCCGTCACCTTTCTGCCGCGATTGGGCTCGATATGTTTGGCCACGAATTCGGCATCAAGGTGGAAAGGCACGTCCTTGCCTGCCGAAAGCGAGTTGAGCGTAATCGAATCTTCTGTCCTGCCACTGACATCGCCGACCCAGGTATAGGTAACCACATCATCGCGTTTCGTCGGATTGACGGCCGATTTCGGCGCGGTCAATTGGCTGGTGCCGTTGGGCAGGTCATGGGGTTCCAGCGAGCCGTCTTTCTCTCCCAGCACCAGTGGTGCGACCAGCTCGAGTGACGGTTCGCCGACATTCAGTTGCGCCGCCTTGTGCGATTCTCGGCGCAGGATGTCGCCGTTGTCTTTTTCGCTCAGCAGGGCATATGAGAGTTCGAGTTTGCCGCCTTCAAGGGTTTTGAGGTGAGTGCCCTCGACGCTGATCGTGAAGCCTTGCGGGTTGTCTGCTTCACTTTTACTCGGGAAGTACCACTCCAGTTCGGGGTCGTAGGTGCTGCCGTCCGGCCGGGTGCCGACCCAACTGAGTTCGATCGCCATGCCGACCTGAATCAGCGGGTCGTATGGAATACGGATGCGGGGGGCGGGGAGATCGGGGTTGATCGCGCCCTGTTGGGCATCCTCGGCAATCGGTGCCGCAAGGCGATCCGCTTCGCCTTCGATCTGCACAAACTGGTTTTTGGAGCGCAGGGGTTCGGTACTGCCGCTGCGCGCCAGCGTGTAGGAAAAAATCACTTGGGTTTTGACCAGTCTGCGGGCATCCGCGTTGTTCAGCAGCAGCTCGTAGGTGTGAGGCAGGTTGTCGATTGTCTGGGTGGGTGCCCCGACCTCAATCGCCTCACCCTCGACGCTCATGCCACGCATCTTCAGGTGGATGATGTCCCCGAGTTTGAAGCTTGGGGAACTGGCCCAGACTTGAATCGTGAGGTCTTTATTGCCCAACAAATCAAGGTCGATCTTGTTGTTGAAAGCGTCTTTGGCGATAGGGGCGGTCAGCGAAAGGGTGCCGATTGAAACGGTGATGCGCGTCTCTGCGCACCAGTCTTCCGATTGATTGCCGACGATGTCAGTGACCAGAAAAGTCACCGCCAGACCCGCGAAGTCGGTATCGCCGGCCTCCTCGATGGTGACTTTGTCGACCATGATAGTGATTGGATGATTGGCGGGATCGCTGATCTGCTCGGCGCTCAGCGGCGGGGATGCGAGCAAAATACCGCCCCAGCTCAGCGTTATCACATCGCCCACAGCGGCATCGGGATAAGGCGCGCCGCTGCCTGTCGGGGTACGAATGACAATCGGCACACCGGCCTCGGCGATGTCCTTATCAACGCCGCCAATGACGACTTCCGCTGGGATGTACATGAAAAGGTTGGAATGACCGGGCTCAGGATCAATGTCTTGCCCACCCGGGATTTCAATCTTTACGTAGATTCGGGTGGGTGGCGTCTGGGTTTCGGCCCCCTGATTGAGCCGGGTGACGCGGTACGTCAGGGTATGCGAGCCCGTCTGCAAATGGCGGGGGGCTACAAACAGCGTCACGCGTTGCCCGACATCGGCGTCTTTGGCGAGGGTGAGTTGATCAACGACATTGTTGCCGTCCAACAACAACTCGACCTTATCCCCTTTACCCATACTGGACCATGGATGAAGAAATATCTGCAAGCCCTTATCAGGAAATACCAGCCATGCCGCCGCGCGATTGATCCCCCATTCCCCGGAGGGCAATGGCGGTTGGGTGCGGGAGGGAATCTCCAGCTCGCGCAGGATTAGCGTGGATGTTTCTCTCGGCGGTTGGACAAGCATCGCGATCACTCCTGTCTGCATTGGGCAACGGAGTGATTTATGGCTGGAAAGGGGAGGGCTGTCACCTGTCAGATCTGACAGGTGCGGCGTGGTTTCGGATGGGCGGTTGGCGTGTCGAGGGCTGGTTTATCTCAGTCGTTGCTGAGTATGAGGCTGCCTACGTAACTCCAGGATTTTGCCTACGAGGCCGCCGGATCCGTCCGCTATCAGGCAAGCGAGGAAGACGGAATCATAGGGCAGCAAAGGAGGCTATCCAGGATGGACGAGCACTCCAAGCGGTAACAGCCAATGGCCAGGGAAGGTTCATGCATATTGATGACCGCGCAAACGTGGAGCTTGAAAAGCTTCATATGGAAACACAGAAGCTGCGGGCCGAGAAAGGCAAGCTCAAGGCGGAGGAGCGAAAGCTGAAGTGGGAAGCCGCTTTATACCCCGTCGCGGTAGGCACCGGTGTTCTGACCGCCTTCGTTGCCGCTGTAGGTCTTTTTTTCAAACTGTGATGCTTGCATCACCGTTCAGGACGTCAACATGAAAACAGAAACTCGTGAAGCTCTAATGGAACGCTTGCATCGGGAGGATGCCGCTTTTGCAGAGGAAGGATTGAACCTGTCTAAAGCCGAGATCCGATTGCTGGTCACTCTCTTCAGTATTGGCGCAGTGTTTGCGCTGGTCTGTATTTCAATCGGTATCGCAGTGAGCCGATGGCTATTTCTTTGAGTCAGTCAGGTCGCGTGTTCAGGGGGTTAAGACGTGTCATAAAACGACATGTGGCATGCTGATCAGCGACAGTGATTTCACCAATAACGACACTCCGCTGATCTGCTCCGCACAACCATTCCTCAGCTAAGTCTTTGCTTCTGCTCATTTATCGCGGAGAATCGCGCCCCTGTTTCGGCCGGAGCATGTCTGTCGGTTTTTTCCGACGCGTCCTGACCGAGTGGCAAGTGACCGGAATGCGGAGATCCGACCGGATGAATGATCAGGCCAATAGCGTCGAAGAGCGCTTTGATGCAGCAGCACCCGCTGAACTTTCGAGCTGGAATCGCCAGGACACCACCTGGATGTTGGGGTTGTTCGGGACGGCCATTGGCGCCGGTACCCTGTATTTGCCGATCAACGCAGGCTTGGGTGGCTTCTGGCCGCTGGTGGTGCTTGCGCTGTTGGCGTTCCCTATGACGTTCTACGCACACCGTGGTCTGACCCGATTTGTGCTGTCCGGTCGCGAAGGCGCTGACATCACTGAAGTGGTCGAGCAGCATTTCGGCATCAAGGCCGGGGCGCTGATCACGCTGCTGTACTTCTTTGCGATCTTCCCGATTCTGCTGATCTACAGCGTGGGCCTGACCAACACGGTCGCCAGTTTCCTCGAACATCAATTGCACATCACGCCGCCGCCGCGTGCGCTGCTGTCGTTCGTGCTGATCCTCGGTTTGCTGGCAGTGGTGCGTTGCGGCCAGGACGCTATCGTCAAGGCGATGAGCCTGATGGTCTATCCGTTTATCGTCGCGTTGCTGTTTCTGGGGGTGTACCTGATTCCGCACTGGAACGGCGGCATCCTCACCACTGTTTCGCAGGTGCCGCCAGCGTCGGCGCTGTTGCACACGCTGTGGCTGGCGATTCCGGTGATGGTGTTCTCGTTCAACCACTCGCCGATCATTTCGGCGTTTGCGGTGGATCAGAAGCGTCAGTATGGCGTGCATGCCGATGAGCGCAGCTCGCAGATCCTGTTCCGCGCCCATGCGTTGATGGTGCTGATGGTGCTGTTCTTCGTCTTCAGTTGCGTGCTGACGCTGTCGCCGGAGCAATTGGCGGAGGCTAAAGAGCAGAACCTGTCGATCCTGTCGTACCTGGCCAACCACTTCAACAATCCGACCATTGAGTTCGCCGCGCCGCTGATTGCGTTTGTGGCGATCTCGAAGTCGTTCCTCGGTCACTACATCGGTGCCAGCGAAGGCCTGAAAGGCCTGATCGTGAAGAGCGGCAAGCGTCCGGGCGCGAAGGCACTGGATCGCATCGTGGCGGCGTTCATGCTGGTGATCTGCTGGATCATCGCAACGCTGAACCCGAGCATTCTCGGCATGATCGAAACCGTCGGCGGGCCGGTGATTGCGGCGATTCTGTTCCTGATGCCGATGTACGCGATTCGCAAAGTACCGGCGATGGCGCGCTATCGTGGTCAGGCGTCGAACGTGTTTGTCACGGCGGTCGGTCTGGTGGCGATTTCGGCGCTGGTTTACAAGCTGACGATGTAGCGCGGATTCAATCGAAAAGAACCGCTGTGCCTGCCCAGGCACAGCGGTTTTTTTTCGCCAGTGCCTGGCTTGCCAGCGGTTTCTGTAGGAGCCGAGCTTGCTCGCGAAGGCGGTGTATCAGCCAATACCGTTGTTGAATGTTCAACCGCTTTCGCGAGCAAGCTCAGCTCCCACAGGGATGGGGAGTGGTGGCGGGCATAAAAAAACGCCGCTCATCTCACGATAGGCGGCGTTTTTTATTGCGTTGTAACGTTAGGCTTGAACGACCGGGATGTTGGCGTTCGCAGCAGCTTCACGGAACTCGGCGATCTGGTCGAAGGACAGGTAGCGGTAGATATCGGCCGCCATGCTGTCGATCTTGCCAGCGTATTCCATGTACTCCTCGACGGTCGGCAGGCGACCCAGGATCGAAGCCACGGACGCCAGCTCGGCCGAAGCCAGGTAGACGTTCGCGCCGTCGCCCAGACGGTTCGGGAAGTTACGAGTGGAAGTGGACACCACGGTAGCGTTCGGCTCTACACGTGCCTGGTTACCCATGCACAGCGAGCAGCCTGGCATTTCCATGCGTGCGCCGGCCTTGCCGTAGATGCCGTAGTAGCCTTCTTCGGTCAGTTGGTGAGCGTCCATTTTGGTCGGCGGCGACAGCCACAGACGGGTTGGCAGCTGACCCTTGACCTGATCCAGCAACTTACCGGCAGCGCGGAAGTGACCGATGTTGGTCATGCACGAACCGATGAACACTTCGTCGATCTTCTCGCCAGCAACGCTGGACAGCAGACGGGCGTCGTCCGGATCGTTCGGCGCGCACAGTACAGGCTCGCTGATGTCGGCCAAATCGATTTCGATGATTTCGGCGTATTCGGCGTCAGCATCGGCTTCCATCAGTTCCGGATTGGCAACCCAGGCTTCCATCGCTTGAGCGCGACGTTCCAGAGTACGCGCATCGCCGTAGCCTTCGCCGATCATCCAGCGCAGCAGGGTGATGTTGGAGTTCAGGTACTCGGTGATCGACTCTTTCGACAGCTTGATGGTGCAACCGGCAGCCGAACGTTCGGCCGAGGCGTCGGACAGTTCGAACGCCTGCTCGAGGGTCAGACCTTCCAGACCTTCGATTTCCAGGATGCGGCCGGAGAAGGCGTTTTTCTTGCCTTTCTTCTCGACGGTCAGCAGACCGTTCTGGATAGCGAAGTAAGGAATCGCATGAACCAGATCACGCAGGGTGATGCCAGGTTTCATTTTGCCTTTGAAGCGCACCAGAATCGATTCCGGCATGTCCAGCGGCATAACGCCGGTGGCCGCAGCAAACGCAACCAGACCGGAACCGGCCGGGAACGAAATGCCCATCGGGAAACGGGTGTGCGAGTCACCGCCGGTACCGACGGTGTCTGGCAGCAGCATGCGGTTCAGCCACGAGTGGATGATGCCGTCGCCCGGACGCAGTG